>NZ_CAKLBR010000022.1:0-99658 GCF_920984685.1 Pseudomonas sp. Leaf59
GGATGAGTCGGTGCTGATCTACAACGGGGAGCGGCCGCACTTATCCCTGAAATACAAAACGCCCGATGCGGTGCATCAGGCGTTTTGAGACTGAAACAGGTGTAAACCTATTTCAGGACTAGACACGCACCTAAACGTCAAGTTCAACTAACAACAAACAGAGTTTAGCAAACCGATAAAGTTGAAAAATCAGGCCACAACTAAGTAAAAACCTACAGGCGCAATTCAACGCATGGTTTATTTGATTGGTTTTCTTGGCCAGTAAACTCTGCGTTTATGAATACATCAGGTGATCGTTTAAAAGCACTATTAAGGGAAGTTCATCTTTCCGCCTCCGACTTCGCCAAGAACCGCGGCGTCACGCCCCAGCACGTGAACAACTGGTTCAAACGCGGCGTGCCCATGGGCCGACTCAACGAGATCGCAGAGCTGTTATGCGTCTCCAGCCGTTGGCTGCGCACTGGCAAAGGCTCCAAACACCCACCGGCCAACTTCCTGCTGGAAGGCCCGGGAACCACGAAAGGACTCACCTACGTCCGCGAGGAAAGCGGAAAATACCTCACAGGCCCAGCCTGTCTCCCGGAAAAACTCGACGTGGAACTCCCCCTCCACCCCACGTTCACCTCCACCGAGCGCATCCGCGTCTCCCTGCACACCCTTGACGCCCTCAACGTAAACCCCGACCGTGCGGTAGGCGCCTACATGGTCGACAACAGCATGATCGACATCATCCAGCAAGGCGCTACCCTCGCCATCGACCGAGGCCGCACCCAAATCATCAACGGCGAAATCTACGCCGTGGAGCATGACGGCATGCTGCGCATCAAATACCTCTACAACCGGCCCGGCGGCGGATTGCGAATGCGCAGCCACAATGCCGCCGAGCATCCGGATGAATACCTCACCTACGATGAGCGCTTCGAACAGAACTTCCTGATCGTGGGCTGGGTATTCTGGTGGTCCACCCTGAATAACCGCCGCCCACCAGTGCCGCTGGACGATCACTTATTGGGCTGGGAAGGCTCTAAATCGGATCCGGAGGTGGGCAACTGAGGTGAATGTGGGTATCATCCGCCGCACATTTGGCAGGGGGTGGCTTTGCGCTATCTATCCTGCCAGGCGATGCGGAGGAGTTCCCGCGGATGCCCCGACTATTCAGCCCGACTCGATGTGGGCTGAGCGATTTGAAGGCTGGTGAGGTTTGTCAGAAGCAAGCCGAAGCAGTCAGCGAGAAGCCGGCCACAAGCCGGCTTTTTAATTGTCCGAAATAATCCTATCCCATCCAAGAATCTTCCTGATAGCTTAGCTATTCCGGGGGTTCAAGGGATTCCCCTGTCCGATGGTGTTCAACGCCATTCGACCTCATCCGACGATGAAGTGGGGGGACAGGTGGGGGGACAAAGCGGACGACAGGGGAAATCCAATGGGTAAGCTGAATCCGAAACAAGTCGAAAACCTGACCGATCCCGGCACCTATGAAGATGGTGATGGGCTACGGTTGGAAATCAAACCTAGCGGGACTAAATCCTGGACACTTCGCTTCCAACTGGCAGGTCGCCGTAGAGAGATGGGCTTGGGCTCATTCCCTGAAGTGACTCTCAAAAAGGCCAGGCTCGCGGCCAGCGCCAAACGCACTCAAGTGAGCGATGGCATCGATCCTCTGGCAGCCAGAGACGTAGAGCGTGCAGCTCAACGGGAAGCCGAGCGAGTAAGTGAAGCCAAGCAACTGAAATTTGAAACGCTCGCAACGGAATACCGTGATGCTCACGGCGCGGCGTGGTCGGAGAAGTGGCGTAAAGGGTGGCTGCGGAAGCTGGAGCTGTATGCGTTTAATCACATAGGCAAGCTGTCAGCCGAAGACATCGGTACTCCCGAAGTGCTCAAGGTGCTGCAACCCATCTGGGCTACCAAAACGCGAACCGCCGATGAGGTACGTGGGCAAATTGAGCAAGTTTTGGACGCCGCGAAGGCACGCAACCTGCGACAGGGGGAGAACCCTGCTCGCTGGCGCGGGCATTTAGACAACCTGCTGAGCCGTGCTGAGAAGAAGAAGGCCCGGAAGCGCGAGCACTTTGAAGCGTTGCGCTGGCAGGATGTGCCGGATCTGATGATAAAACTCAGGGCAAACCCCACGCCTCCGTCTTGGGCCGCTCAACTGTTGATCATGACTAGCGCACGCGCGCACATGGTCAGGTTCGCTCGTTGGGATGAGTTCGATCTAGAAGCTGGGACTTGGTCGCTGCCAGGTGAGCGAATGAAGATGCGGGTAGCTTTCGTAATTCCGCTTGCCGAGGAAGTCGTAAAGCTGGTGAAGAGCATTCCACGAGATGAAGGAAGCGCCTTTCTATTTCCAGGCCAGGGCAAGACAGGAGTCATGCACGCAAACGCAGTACGGACGCTCCTGCATGGCATCGGGTACGAACACATCACCCGACACGGCTTTCGATCCTCATTTAGAGACTGGGCCGGTGAATGCACTCACTACCCACGGGAGGTTTGCGAGATGGCTCTGGCGCATGATGAACGTGACCAAACTGAAGGGGCGTACTCTCGCTCAGATTTTCTAGACAAACGCAGAGCATTGATGACCGACTGGGCAAGCTTTATGGGAAGCAAAACCAGCGCCACAGCGGAATAACAACTTTGACAAACAGCAATTAAAACTAACTATGCGGTCAAAAAACCAGGACTTTAGATGCCTACCATTGACAAAAAAGTAGCCGCGCCGAAGCCTAAAAAAAATGAAACAACGGGGCTAGGCGTAACTGAAGAATTTTATCAAGCACTAGCCCACCGAACTCCACGAGACGCAATTGAAAAGAATTTCCAGTTACTTGATGAGAGTACCAAGCTCATCGACAAGAAAACCAATTTCAACCGACTCAAAAAAGAAATAGAAAATGACATAAGAATGAATCCCGAGTTCACCAACAAGATCGAAGTTCTTTGGGTAAAACATACGCTAGGGCTCGCGAGAAATTCTTATGAGTACTTTTATTACGCCTCGCTTACGCTGACCATAATGGCGACCCTAGCTGTGGAAGAGGGAGAAACGGAAAAGGCTTGGTCTTACGTTGCCGAGGCCTTATTTCTAAGCGGGACACTCGCAGAAAAAGAGATGGCGACAATCCGACAAGAAAAAAATCAATCAAAGAAAACAAGCAACTCAACTGGCGGAATAAAAGCAGCTAAACGTTATGACGCTGTAAAGCTGCTAATCAAGAAACTCTTAACGGCCAAACGATCAACGAGCAACTGGATTACAGCAACAGATGCCGTTAACTCCATCATGAAAGAGCTTCAATCAAATAAAGAGTTCATCCTTTCAGGGGACAATGCTGGAAAAACCATAAGAAAGTGGATTATCCATGATGATATATTCAAAGAGTTTGGATTTAAATCTTGATCTTCACCTCATAAAAAAACAACTCAAGCCAGTGCTAGGCTTGAGTTGTTTTTTATGAGGCTTGAACAAGTGACCTGGGCCTTCCCATCTTCTTAGCTGGTATTTTAGGCGCTAATCCCTTACCGAGTGCTCGAGATTTTCCCGGGAGAACCATTCGCAAATAATAGTCGGGCTTCGTTAAGTAAGAGGCAGCCAGCATTAAGTTTTCGCGTTTTTTTTGATCATGATGCTCTACAATTCCAATTCCGCAGTCTCTGTAAAGATATTTCTTACTATTACAATTAAAGTAAACACCATCACCGTTTGTAACCTCGCTGACCCAGATCTCTCCTGCCCGCTTGGCCCACATGACATCTTCCTGGACCTGAGACCCGTCGAAAAACAACATCAAATGGTAGTGATAAAATTTATCCAGGCCATACTCTAATTTCCAAACAAAACCGACCATCTTATCTTTTGCCAACTTATTTAAAGCCTTAAAAAACTCCACTCTATCTTTACTTACATTCCTGTGCTCAACTTCTTTTTCGACGTCTATATCTGCTAGCGTCCTACTGTATCCGAGATCAAGACGAACAACCATAAGCCGCGAATAAACTGAGAACATCCCGTTTATATATCTTTTAACCTCAATAAAATTCTTATCCGCAACACGACGGAAATTTCTTAATTTAGCCTTAAATCTCTCCACCTTACCTAGGCGCCTAAGCTCTTCAATAGCTGTATTTAGGGTAGCCACAGACAAGGTAAGGTTTGGTACAAGCTTACCCCTTAGCTCCCAAGCCAAGTTATTTAGCTCAAGTTTGTAGGCAACATCAAAGAAGATAGAAACATACGGGTTAAATTCATAGTAAGGGAAATTCCTGGACACCAACTTAAGTTCAGCCTGTAGAAGATTAATGAACTTAACTCCGAGCTCACTCATCTTCAATCTATGACCACCGGACCGACCAATCGGCACCACATAAAACAAAGGACTCTTAGTCGATATTATTTTTTTCAACACTTTTTCTATCGTGCAAATATAATCTGCAACATGCCACTCATCACCTAGCACACGAACAGCTAATTCTCCCCCACCCGCATTACTCCCCCCCGTCTTATAACAAGATGCAAATAGTGCCATTTCATTTTCCGAGTACATGGCCAACCCCATTCCTTCCGACTGCTATCAAGATTAGTTTTATAGACGCATTTCTTTTATTCATATTAACAATAACAAATGAACCAGAACTCGCCTGAAGGCTTATGCCTATAGCGGTGGCGCTTTGACTGGAAAATTGTTAGTAAATACTAATAGCTAAAAAATTTATAACTTAAAGAGTTAGTGCCAAAACCCACCTCCTCGATCAACTCGATTTACGGTGTCAACAGCTAGGGCGATTGCCTATCCATTCGTTCAGCGAGGATTCGATCCAACCTACGGCAGAGATCCCTATTTTCACGGGCTTAGGGAATGAAGCATCGTAGCGAGGAGAGCGATTGTTGAGCCGATCATAAATGGTTGAACGTGAGAGCCCCAAACGCTCGCGGACCTGTGTGAGCCTCAAAATTCTGGCGGTTGGTGGGGTATCTGAACTCATCATTTGCCTACCTCGTATCGTTGCGGAGAGAAAACTCTACCGGCACATCAACAGGCGTGGTTGTGCTCTTCTCGAATTAAAAAAATACACGATTTGGGCCATTGGAAATGAGACACGAAGCCATCATCACGAGGCAGCAAATCCTTGCCCCTAACTCCCCCTTCCCCACCACCGGCCAACGAGGTCGATGGCTTCAGATCTGGCCCAGCGTTGCTCAAAACCCATCTTGCAATGCTAGAGCTCGGTTGTTGCCCAGAACCGATCCAAGCAACAACGCAAAAAATCTCAGCCACACATCATGAACAGGAGAGTCCAAGTTTTTGGGCATCCTCGTCAGCAACCAACCTGCAAAGAGCAGGCCTCTCAAGACCTATTTGTCCATTCAACAGGAGCACAGGCATGCCACTCAGTTGCCCATCATGCAGTCCAAATCCAAGAGCTTCGAACACACCCTCTCGGAAAATTTTCTCAATTATTTCGCTGGCTGGTGCCACGTTGCGGGCTATCGCTGACGGAAAGGACGTGAAATCTAAGCTGAGCAGAAACAGCCCATTCACCGGGTTCGCTGGAGCTTTCCTTCACGCACTTTCTAGGGAAGCTGCCAGCTTTACCAACGCAAATAACAGCGTTCAAAACACGCTATCTCCCATTGCCTGCCAAAGCTGCTTGAACCTCGCCAGACACCGTTAAATAAGGGCTGGGCCCTAAGTCTCACCAGCTCCATAACGTTTCCACATCCCGTTAAAAAATACGCCACCGTCGGTCGCCCCTATGAGTCTGTATGGAGGATGAGCTGTGGCAATAACTTTAAGGACATTGCATGACACACCTTATCGAACAAATGGCGTACAGCGGTGCAACACCCTGGCACGGCTTGGGCTCCAGTCTTTCGCCGAAGCAACCTCTGGAGATATGGCAGCGAGAAGCCGGGATGAGCTGGCAGATCGAGGAAAGCCCCGTACATTTCAAAGCCGATGCCGTCGGACACCTGAGCACGATTCACTCCTTTTCAGAGCAGAAAGTCCTTTATCGTTCCGACACAAAATCTCCGTTGTCGGTGGTTTCCAGTCGTTATCAAGTGGTCCAGCCTGGCGAAGTGCTGGAGTTCTACCGAGATCTCACTGAGGTATCAGGGTATGAGTTGGAAACGGCAGGTGTATTGAAAGGAGGCCGCAAATTCTGGGCTCTCGCCAGGACAGGGCATACGAGCACTCTGAAAGGAAACGATCAAGTAAACGGCTATCTACTACTGGCAACCTCTTGCGACGGCACGCTCGCCACCACGGCAACACCTACCAGCATTCGCGTGGTTTGCAACAACACACTGGCGGTTGCATTGGATGGAGCCACACACGCCATCAAGGTCCCACACAGCACACGTTTTGTTCCACAGACAGTGAAGAAACAATTGGGCATCGCCGTCTCGCAATGGGACGAATTCATGTACCGAATGAACATGCTCGCCGCACGCAAAGTACAGTGGCATGAGGCTATGGGCTTTTTCATGGAAGTACTGTGCGACACCGGCTCTGGGGACCCCATCCCCGAAGTGCTGCCAAATAAACGGGCAATGGAAAAGGTGCAAAGCCTATACGAAGGAAAAGGCCGGGGGTCTGACCTGGAATCGGCTCGTGGCACCGCATGGGGTCTGTTGAACGCCGTGACTGAATACGTTGATCACGAGCGCAGGGCCATGAGCTCAGAGTACCGGGTAGATTCAGCGTGGTTCGGTCAGGGTGCTGCAATCAAACAACGCGCCCTCGACTCTGCTCTTCGATTGGTAGCCTAACGTTATCCCCAGCACTGCTGCTTGAGCACTTTCCGCTCAAGCAGCTCTATACCTGAAGGAAATCGCGATGAATGTAATACGCTTTATCGGTCTACTTTTTGTGTTTTTCGGAATACTGGCGAGCTGTGTCTTGGCAGTTTTGCTTGTGTTCATCCTGGCGCGCTTTTGGCCCTTGCTGATCGCGGTGGTGGTCTCATGTGTAATATTTGAAGTTATAGCCAGAAAGGCCGGGGACCCGGCACCCACAATGTCAGTCTGAGGGCGCAGCGAAAAGCATCTCATCCAACCGACTCATTAGCTCCACGCGTCCCAACGCATGAAGCTTATGAAACTTGACCAGCAACTCCGCCTCATCATCCTCAACGGCATAGAAAAATGCTGCCGGTACGTTGAGCACCTTGCTCAAACGCTCGACAAAGTCAGGAGCTGGAACCCGCTTTCCCAGCTCATAGCGATTCATGCGAGTGCTCGCAGACATCTCATCCAGACCAGCATCCAAACCTAACCGCTCCTGCGATAAGCCTGCCTGCACGCGGGCCTGCTTGATGCGCTTTCCCAAGACTGACATGCACACAACCCATTTGCCAAAACGGCATCGTGATTGCTTGTCTTTCGCTCGATACTACCGTTTTGGTAGTATCGGGATTAGCGTCGCACCTCAGCGGGTCTCTGAGACAAGGCAAACCCCTCGGATATGCATCAAGACTTCGCTCATTTCTAACTTTACAAGGAAGACTCCCATGAAACGCTCAGCACTTGTCCTGCTCCCTTTTTTGATGATTCTTGGCAGCGCAGCACAGGCTCAAGACGATGTAGCAGCTTGTACTCTAATTCGGATAGACCAGTATTATGGGCTCAAAGAATGGGATTGCCGCGTCCCTAATACCCCGGTCCGGATCAGCAACGTCTACACAGACCAGCAAGGCCAGCAACGTGTTGAGAGCATAAGCAGTCAACAAAATGCGATGTGTGACGATCAGGGAGTTTGTTCAAACTCGGGGAATTTTGCGGGAAATGCGCCAGCGGGAAGTTATCACTATACTTTTGGCTGGTATTTGGGAACTGACACTCAAGGTAATCCAGTATCGTATAAAAGTGGAACAGGACCGGGATTTGGCGGAAAACACTTCGCAGCTGCTGAAGCAGCTAAAGATACTAAATCGGTTAAGACTCTTCCCGATGTGGTTTGCATGCCGACTGCCAGCTTTAATTGCTCAATTGATGACAAAGAAATAGAAGATGAAGATTTGCCTAAATACCTTCCGGTAGTAATAGAGCAAGACGTCAAAAGTGCTGGCGGGAGCTGTCAAAGTGTTCCATTGTGTTTTGACAAACGCATGAAACTTTTGGGGCTAAACAAAAAATACTTTAAGTAGATTAATTTAAAGAAACACTAGGCGGTCCCAGTGCATAAGTCCGGAGGATAGCTCAAAGAGACTTACGTACTGGCCGTGCACAATACAGCGTCTTCTCGTACTCAACCCACTACAGTTAGTCGTAGACACCGCCCAACACAGGCTAGCAAGGATATCGGGCAGAGCTTTTCGCGAGCATTACAAGAGAGTGACGATACAGCAGCTCGCTTTGAGCCAAACGAACATGCGCTAACGGATGTTGCGCTGCCGGTATTTCAGCCATTGCGCCGACGCAGCTTAAAAAATCAGCAATCAACACACAGGATGCGACGGAAACCTTGTACCGCCTCGACATCTTTGCGTCCTGCCTTCGATGATAGCGGACCCTACCGAATCTCAGAGCTCAGGCTCTGGTGGTTTGGAGATTTCGTGCAGAGCCTAACAGGACGCATCGCCGCTTTTCAAAACTTATAGACGACCTTATGCGCAAAGCGTAGTTTGGCATGCGGCGCCCGCTTCACGATTGGTCTCAGAAAAAATAAAGATGGTCCCCAAAAAGCGTCGTCTACCGCAAGTCTGGCTTCTCAAAAAAGGGAGAGAAAAATGATCGAGTCAATACGCCTTGCAAATATCGCCACCTACGGGAGTACGCCAGAAGCGATAACTGACCTAAAGGAGATAAACTTCTTTTATGGCGCTAACGGAGCGGGCAAGACCAGTATCAGCCGTTTAATCAACGACCCTTCAATTTCACCAACCTCTCAGGTAACGTGGCGACGAAATACTCCGCTTCAGGCTTTGGTGTACAACAATGAGTTTATTGAAAAGAACTTCACCTCAGTAGTGGACCTCAAGGGAGTCTTTACTTTAGGTGAGGCAGAACAATCACATATTGATCAAATTGCCGCCGCTAAGAGTGCATTAACCAAACTGACTGTCCTTCGAGATAGACATCAAGAAACTCTAACCGGAACGAATGGTGCCGGTGGTAAGAAAGCCGAAATTACAGCTATTGAAACAGATCTAAAGGAAAAGTGTTGGGCCCAGAAGCGAGAACACGACGGCGCCTTCCAAGGCGCATTCACAGGACTGAGGAATAACTCAGACAACTTCAAGGCCAGAGTATTGACAGAACACAAGTCAAATACTTCGGACTTGGTTGAAATTGAAGTCCTTAAAGAAAAAGCAAAATTGCTGTATGGCGATGCGCCCGAATTCGTAAGCATAATCCCCTCTATAACTGTCAATACACTGATTGAGCTTGAAAGCGCCCCTATTCTGAAGAAGAAAGTCCTGGGGAAAAGTGATGTTGATATCGCTTCGATGATTGAAAAACTCAACAACAGTGACTGGGTCCGTCAAGGCGTAAAATACTTCAAGGAAAATGAAGACAACTGTCCATTCTGCCAACAAAAAACATCTAAAGACTTTGAACGCAGCCTTAACGAGTACTTCGACAAAACTTTCGAAGCTGATACATCCTCGGTTAACACGCTACAGAGCTCCTATAACTTGAGTGCAGAGTCCTTAAATCAGCAAGCAGCTCGCATTATTGATTTAAAATCGGATTTTATAGATCAAGAAAAACTTGAGCTTCAACTCGGACTGCTAAACTCGCTCATCACCATCAACCAGCAGAAAATTGAAAGTAAAAAAACCGAGCCTAGCTCCAGCGTCGAATTAGAACCGATCGAGGCAGTAACAATTGATTTAGCGAAAATTATCGACACCGCCAACAACAAAATCGCCGAGCAGAACAGAATTGTTGCTAGTTTCACGACTGAGCAGAAAAAGCTAACCAACCAGATTTGGAAATACCTTCTTGAAGTAGAGCTTAAGGATGCCTTGGCTGACTATGACAAGAAAAGAGATTCGTTGATCAAGGCCACATCTGCACTTGAAATACAAATTGAAAAAGTAAACACGGAAATCAAAGATAAAGACACAGAAATCAAGGAACTTGAAAAAACAACGACAAGTATTCAGCCGACGGTAACGGCAATTAACCACCTATTGAAAAGTTTTGGATTCAAAGGATTTTCACTAGCAGTAGCTTCAACTGGAAGTTCCTATAAGTTAGTCAGGGCTGATGGTACTGACGCTAAAAACACTCTCAGCGAGGGGGAAAAGACCTTCGTTACATTTCTATACTTTTATCAACTACTGAAAGGGAGCCCCACCAATAGTGGAATGACAACCGACCGAATTGTGGTAATAGACGATCCAGTATCAAGCCTTGATAGCGACATTCTCTTTATCGTTGGCAGTCTTATCAAAAAACTATTCGCCGAAATCAAGGACAACACTGGAAATCTGAAACAAATATTCGTATTGACCCACAACGTATATTTTCACAAAGAAATCACGTTTAACCAAGATCGTCGTGCAGTTGCGCTTCGGTATGAAAGCTTCTGGATTGTACGAAAGCCAGGAATGTACTCGACAGTAGAGCGATGCCCCACGAACCCAATAAAAACTTCTTACGAATTGCTATGGTCTGAGCTAAAAAAACCCGCAATACAAAATCTTACAATACAAAACACTTTGCGTAGAATTCTGGAAAACTATTTTAAAATTCTGGGTGGCATCGACCTCAATAATTTGTATGAACAATTTGAGGGGGAGGAAATGATTCATTGCAAATCTTTAATTTCTTGGGTCAATGATGGTTCCCATTTCAGCCACGACGATCTATACGTTGCAATCGAAGAACCCATGGTTGCTAGCTATACCAAAATCTTCTTCAAAATATTCAAAGTCACAAAGCAGTTACCGCATTACGAAATGATGATGGGTGATCATTATATCGACTTGGACCCAGAAAACGTCGCGCCTGTGGTAGTTGCAGCTGTAAGGGTCGAGCCCGAACCAACGATAGCTGATATGGCACAAGCCATCCAGATCGACCAAGGAAGCTTACCTAGCGACTCAATTTTAACCGCAGCCAGGCCGAGAAGCATTCTGCCTGCGGACCCCGCAGATGAAGAACTACCATTTTGATCTGACTGAAATATTTAGAGTGCTCGATTGAACCAACGCAATCGAGCACATTTTACAATCACAACTTTAATTTTAATGGTCTAGCCAGACATTCCAGCTAGGACGTTCTGTTCAAAATACTCAGCTTCAAAGTTGTGCGATTTTTTTCAACGCATTGGCGAGCGTCTCGGAGCCCTCAATGGCGTTTTTCTCAAACAGCATCATATAACGATAACCTCCTTGTGAAACTTTAGCCTCCCAAAGCTTCCCCAGCTTCAGTTTGGCAGCGCTGTCAGAGTTATCCCGATCATCGCCTTTAGTCTCCAAAATTATTATCTTTCCAGACTTCAGCTTGATTACAAAATCAGGATAATGATTGATAAACCCGTTTATTCGAAAACCTTTACCCCTGGATAGATTGCGATGCCACCATTGAACGCTCTCTAGATTTGCCACGGCCTCAATCACACGTGCCTCAAATTGACCAATCGACGCTTCCGTAGTGTAAAGGCTCTTCGGTAACGATGGGGCATTAGCAGATGGGATAATAAAATCGGGTATAGTGAAACTAGGTAGCACCTTGATTTTATCTAAATCCAGCATGTCACTGAAAACCGTCTGTGCATGCGCGGTGGCTAGCTGTTCAATTTTGACCTTTATCTTACGAGCATAAGCAACATCACGATCAAGACAATCGCGAATCTGCTCTGGAGTAAAGCTTTCGATAATTCTAGAAACGTATTTACGTAACTCAGGGTCCGTTATCGGCCACATATTACCGATCAGGCCAGCGAGCCGAGCAGCAACGTCACGAATCTGGCTTTCGCGGGACAGTGAAACAATCAAGTTGTTAAATTTTTGGCGGCCAGCTGCGTCGACTTTAAAGGGTTTTGGTGCATAGTCACCCTCTCCCGATTGTTCAAGATCGACTCGATAAACTTCAGCTACTACATCTTCAAAACTGATTGTAGCGTCGGCCGTGTCCAATCGGAAATCTTGCAACAGCTCATCGCGCTCAAGTAGCTGCATTTCATCTTTTTCAGAAAACCATCCACTATTTGCAACTTCCACAAAAAACTGCGGTATCTGCAAAGAGAGTGCGTCGTCCTTAAAAATTTCTTTGAGTTTGTGCCGATTCACTTTTTCCTCCAGCTCGACCGGCACATCACTAGCTACCGCCGCCTTGGCCTCGAATTCTTTATTTTCTATCGTCGCTTGTTTCTTGAGGACCTCTACAAAAGCAACAGACACATCGCTTGCTGAAGGCGCTATAGACGTCGTGTCTCTGTCTTCCGCGACGACCAGTGGAACCTCAGGCCAGTCCTCATCTAACTCTTTACTCGGCGGCTGACCTTCCGAATTGGTCGTACTAATTGATGGGGCCTGATCTGAGCCTATAGAAGGCTGATGCAACTCGAAGATATCGGCGGTAGATGGCGCCGGCGCCAAACTTAGTGTGGCATTAAGGATGTCGGCTGAACGATAGTCCTTATTCGAAAACCCACTTCGGTTCAACGCCTTTACAACACTTTGAAGAGTATCCGAAAAGCGATTACTAGCCGTAAAAACATATGACAAATTCAGTAGATCATGGCCATGTTGTTGCACATGAGGCATACGGAGCACGCGACCGAGTATCTGCTCCACATCTACCGCTGAGGATTTATCTGCCAACGAAGCCAGGATGTAAGCGAATGGACAGTCCCAGCCTTCTTTGAGAGCGTTAATTGTAATAATGTAACGCACAGGACAATCGCGGCTCATCAAATCAAGACCTTTCAGCTCATTCAGCTCAGCCGTTTTTATCTTGATTTGATCCTCTGGAATTCCAGCTTTCACTAACTGTTCACGGACTTTCTCAAAGGTAGTTTTATCTTCCCCTGTCCGAGGTTGTGCTTGGAAGAGTACAATCGGGCGAATATATTTTCCGCCCGTTTTTTCCTGTTCAAGTGCCAACTGTTCGAGCTGCCGACGCAGTATTACCGCGCTCTCGATAACGTCGGTTCTGCTTCCTCGATTGGCTACTATCACAGGCAGTTTAACCATATGCTGCTTCTTGAGAGCCATGGCATCTACGTAGCTGATTATATTGCTATTATTGCGAGGCGTAGCAGTGAGGTCAAAAATGAAATGGGGGTTTAAATTAACCAACATCTCCACAGACAGGTCAGTCTCTGCGTTATGACTCTCATCCACCACCACTACAGGTTTTAGCCCTCGAATAACATTTATCAAAGATGAAGCGTCGTGATCCGGCAGCAACCAATCTGCGTCATGGCCGTCACTAAGAAAAGAGGCCAAATAGCCGTTATCTTGATAGATTTTTCTGGCTTCTTTATTTTTCGCCCGCAAACTATCAAAAGACATCACAACTATGGATAGTTGCTCTTTCACCGTATCAGCAGAAAACCCAGCGCCCATTAACAAATCGGCCCGCTCGTAGATAGCGACTCGATTTCTGAATAAAAGATTGAGGCGCTGACGGTAAGGATGGTGAGGATCTGTTAGATTTTCTATTGTCTGATCAAGTATAGTTAACGTAGGTACTAGCCAAACTACTACTTGGGGCCGAGTGGGATGCTTAGTAGCCAGGGCATCAAAAATGCTTTTTAGGGCATTTACGGCAATGTAAGTTTTTCCGCCCGCTGTGGGAACTTTGGCGCAAACGTGTGGAACGCCAGGTACGTTATTTTTGTAAGGCTCAGCACTAATGCCCTTTTGCTTCCAATAATCTGCAAAGGAAGTACGCAAGTCTTGAGACTCAGACAAGATATCTAGATACCCTGTCAAATCCGAAATCACTTTGTTCTGATAATCTTTAAGTTCCATTTGTTCAAAACCTCGTTATATCGCGAGGGATTTTTTTGAACGTTAATCCGTGAAGCATCATGAATT
Source organism: Pseudomonas sp. Leaf59 (assembly GCF_920984685.1). Taxonomy (NCBI): domain Bacteria; kingdom Pseudomonadati; phylum Pseudomonadota; class Gammaproteobacteria; order Pseudomonadales; family Pseudomonadaceae; genus Pseudomonas; species Pseudomonas sp. Leaf59. The sequence continues at coordinate 14,008 of NZ_CAKLBR010000022.1, forward strand.
CCTTGGTTAGCAAGCAACGGTCGGCGTAAACAATTGCCCTCGGTGGCTTCTCCGCTCCAAAATTAAGAGTCGCTAGATAATCCATATTCAGGCACGTAGCTTCTCCCGGAGAATAATTAAAGATCCATGCCATCTCAGGGCTGAGCCCCAAAACATGTGGGGAAAATGGATTGTCGACGTCTGTCCGATACTCGTTAGGAATACCTTCTGCATATGCCACGTAATCACGAATTGCCTGAATCCCAGCTTCTTCGTTTAGCTGATCCTCCGATTCAAAAATCGGCTCACCGATTGTGAAGTAATCAAACCCGCCACCGAGAGGAAGAGTTCGCCCCTCTCCCTCACCATATCCGTTCATAACGCGTCTGACGCGCTCCGCAGTGATGGTATCAGCGTAATCCATGGTCTCAATCAGGATAAACCGCCGATTTCCTTTGTCTTCGGCGTTAAGTTTTAAAACTGCATGCGCTGTTGATCCGGAACCGGCAAAACTATCAAGCACAATTGCATTCGGAGCAGCTGCAATTTTAAGTATGCGTTCTATTAGGGTTGTAGGCTTCGGCGTATCGAAAACGGCACTGCCGAAGATACTTTTAATCTCCTGCCCCCCTAAATCAGTAGTTCCCGCGTCCCGATAGGACCAAAGGTCAACAGGAACCATCCCGGATGCTTCCCACAAATACAGCTTCAGTCGGGGGTAAATCGCGTCACCGCTTTGGCCCCACCAAAGACGCTTTTCAGCTTTGTGCTTGCAGTGTTCCTCATACGAGTATTTCCAGGCATGGGTCGGATGCTCGATGATCCGACCGTCAGGCGCCTCGATCTCATAGACTAAATTCGCCCGACGCTCACGGGTCGCTGGATTAACGTAGGACGAGGTCATCCACGGTCCCCGAGGATCATCATCTTGGTTACTATAATTTGCGTCAGCCTTCGCCGTCCGTCCTTCCTTGACTTCCGTAAGGTGCGAGCTTTTGCGGTAAACCAGAATTGTGTCTTTGAGCGAATAAAAAAGTTTGGCATTGTTACTTCGCGTGTACCGCTTTTCCCAAGCGATCGCGGCCATGAAGTTCCCATAGCCAAACATTTCATCAAGCATCACGCGAGCGTGGCTGGCCTCGGTATCGTCTAAACTGATAAAAATCAAACCATCCTTAGCCAACAGACGGTGCAAAAGCTTCAGCCTTGGATACATCATGCAAAGCCACTTGTCGTGGCGTGAGAGATCCTCGCCTTCTTTACCCACAACCTGGCCTAGCCATTTTTTCAGCTTTGGATCGTTGACATTGTCGTTGTAGATCCATCCCTCATTACCAGTGTTGTAAGGGGGGTCGATATAGATACAATCCACCTGTCCCTCGAACTCGGGCAGCAGCGACTTCAAGGCTTCCAGGTTGTCGCCCTGAATGATCCGGTTGTTAAAGGAATTCGTTGGCGCGCCTGCCGCAGTCGAACGGAACTGCTCGGTTCGGTTGAGAACACGGAATGGTACGTCATGATGGTGATTGACGACTTTATCCTTGCCAACCCAGGTCAATGTAGGCATTTGCAGCTGTTCCTTTTGTTCTGGCTCGTTGCATGGTGTGCATTTTGCCTGAGTGAGGCGGCGCGTGTCTCATCGGTGGGCAATGACCACAGAGATATTCAGCGTCAGCATTAGTAGTTGAGCGATGACTTTGAGATGCGCACTCCAGATGGGGGGACAAATGGGGGGACAGAAATAGATGATTCCGTAATCGCCAACAAAATAAGGCCTAAATTCAACAATAACGCCGCCCACAAGCCGGCTTTTTAATGCCTGTAAAAAACCTCACTCCAGCCGTTGCATCAAGCCGGCCGCATGCACTCCACAGCCCGCTCCGCCACCATTTTCGCCATATCCACCAAATGCATCACCGCCTGCTGCGGCGCAGCTACCGGCTGTGCGAGCGCCTGCGAAGTTGCCACTGCACATTGCAGCAGCTCGGCTACCCGCAACCAGGCATCTTCAAAGCTCAGTTCTTCATTGACAGTGAATGGGTTAGTTGAAGTCGATGACAGCGAATCCGAACGAACGTTATCCATAGCAAAACCCCTAGCAGTAAGTGGATACCACCGTCATTTCGCGACTAAACGAATAGAGGTGGCGGCTGAACGCAGGTTAGTCGACCGGCCGCTAGGCACCGGCGCACCCGAAGGTGCCCTGCGCACAGCCACCATAATGTTCAGGCGAGAAGAAACCTGAATTTGGGATGGCACGTGCGCCTAGCGATATCCGGGCGACTAAACCCGATCACTGAATAGGCAGTGACGGACCGCAGCCTAGTCGCGGGATTTCACTGGCGCAAGCCGCTGGGATTCTCTAGGAAACGTCCTGCAAATGAAAGGGATCGGACCTGCTGGCTATTCAATACACGAGAAAGCGGCCACCGCCTACTGTCCCCTTCAAGTTGACAGTAAGACGCCCGCCACCCGATTTATCCCCCAACACCCACGCTTTAACCTGTGCCCATGTTGAACAAAACATCCAACCAACCAAAAAGGACTTCAACCATGAGCACTCCAACCTACAGTCGCTTGAACAAAGACGACGCCATCGTTCTGCTGGTCGACCACCAGACCGGCCTCATCTCGCTGGTGCAGGACTTCTCCCCCAACGAGTTCAAGAACAACGTGCTTGCGCTGGCCGACCTTGCCAAGTTCTTCAACCTGCCGACCATCCTCACCACCAGCTTCGAGCAAGGCCCCAACGGCCCGCTGGTGCCGGAGTTGAAGGAGATGTTCCCGGATGCGCCTTACATCGCGCGTCCTGGTCAGATCAACGCGTGGGACAACGAAGACTTCGTCAAGGCGATCAAGGCCACCGGCCGCAGGCAGATCATCATTGCCGGTGTGGTCACGGATGTGTGCGTGGCGTTCCCGACCTTGTCGGCGCTGGCGGAAGGGTTCGAGGTGTTTGTGGTGACGGATGCGTCGGGCACCTTTAATACGACGGTGCAACAGGCGGCCTGGAGCCGGATGACACAGGCCGGTGCGCAACTGATGAACTGGTTCTCGGTGGCGTGCGAGCTGCACCGCGACTGGCGCAACGATATCGAAGGACTGGGGAATCTGTTATCCCAGCGCATTCCCAACTATCGCAACTTGATGAATGGCTATGCGGCGCTGACAGCCCAGCAGAAGTAAGTGATCTGCCAAGCCTGCCCTGAAAAGCAGGCTTTTCACGTCTCAATCGACAAGCAAATGTGGATCGATACGCCCAAGAGCCCGCATGTACAGGTTCATGGTGGTCCCCTCACCCAATGCCGTGTGGACTTTCACCGTGCCACCCGCGCGCTGCGCGAATTCCATCACTTGGGATAATCCCAGCCCGGTGCCTTTGCCTGCGCACTTGGTGGTGAAAAAGGGCTCAAAAATCTGCGCGGCAAGGGCTTCGGGGATGCCCGGGCCGTCGTCGCTGACGCTGAGCAACAGGTAGTTGCCTGCTGCGAGCGCTTCGTCCTGGGTCAGGTTGACCAGACGCGAGGTGATGTGGATACGGCCTTTGCCGCCCAGGGCATCCCGGGCGTTGGTCAGCAGGTTGATCACCGCTGCGCTCAACTGCGCTTCTTCGCACAATACGCCGGTGCCCGGCGGCGCCAATGCCATTGAGAACTCGACACCGTCCGAAGCGGTGCGCAACAGCACGTCGCGCATGCTCTCCAGACGCTCGTTCACGTCGATGCACATCAGGTTGGGGCTGTCGTGGCGCACGCTGGTCAGCAGGTGGTTGACCAGCAATCGGCCTTGATCCACGGCTTGCATGCCGGCATCGCTGAAGCGTTCGACATCCGCCGGCCTGCGTGCGCGCAGGCGGATCATTTGCAGGCTGGCGCTCAGGGCCTGGAGCAAGTTGTTGAAGTCGTGGGCGATGCTGGCGGCTACCATGCCCAGGGACGAAACGCGCTTGGCATGATGAAGAAACTGTTCGGCCTGGCGGCCCAGGGCTTGCGCCTGGGCGAGTTCACTCTCCAGGCTGCGCGCGCGTTGTTCGCGTTGTTCGCTGAGCAGGCGCAACTGCAGCAACGAGGCCGTTTGACGGGCCAGGGCCTGCAGCGCGCTGTGTTGCGCAATGGTCAGCGTGCGCGGTCGCGTGTCGATGACGCACACGGTGCCCAAGGCAAAACCTCGATCATCGCGAATCGGCGCACCTGCATAAAAGCGGATATACGGCGGGCCCAGCACCAGTGCGCTGTGCTCGAAACGCGGGTCGCAGAGGGCGTCTTCAACCACCAGCACTTCATCGGGCGCGAGGATGGCATGGGCGCAGAACGCCAGGTCGCGATGGGTCTCGCGCACGTCCAGGCCAATGCAGGCCTTGAACCACTGACGCTCGTTGTCCACCAGCGACACCAGCGCAATCGGCACATCGCACAGGCCGGTCGCCAGCAGCACGATGTCGTCGAAACCTTGCTCAGGAACGCTGTCCAGAATGCCCAGGTGCTCCAGGGACCGGATGCGCTCATGCTCGTTGGCAGGAGGCGGGGCAGGAAGATGAGGCATCTGCATACGTCGCGATCAGTCCGTGAAAGAAAAGGATGCGCGGGGCATTGCGGCCCGGCAAGGTAAACAAAGGAAATCTTGTGCCCGTCTGTCTCTTGATAGCAGCAGCGAATATTCGCTGTTTTCCTGACGCCTCAGCGTACACCCGCAGGCATGCGCTGCGGTGGTTAGAGGCACCCCTACGGCAATCGTTCATTGGCTCCCCTCCGACACTGCGGTGGCGGTGTCAGTCAATAAGCAGGATCGCTATCTGAAGTAGCCGTCCAGCATGAGTTGCCGCTGACTTCTGCGCTGCTGTCGTAAGCCCATTCTGATTTTGCAAACCGTTCATCCAGCCCTATTTCGCCGGGGCAGAATCCGACGCCTTGACCCCTGCCGAGACGTCACGGATGACCCACGCTGCCCACATCGCTTTTATCGAGCATGAGCTCAATGACTTTCATCAGAGCCTGCTGATTTATCGCCAGCAGATGGACGCCTGGTATTCGCGCGCGCTGGACTCAGTGAGCGATGGGCTGGAAGGAAACCTGAAAACAAACAATCCCACATTCACGAGGCGAAAGTAATGTTAGAACAAAACAAGAAAATAGTACTTGCAGGCGAAGAAGCGCTGAGCGCTTTGAGAGAGATAGAGTTCATACTGCTATCTCTACACAAAATGGGGAGCCATTACTCTGACAACCCTGTAAAGCTGGAAGAATACAGAAAAGCAACCACCGACTTCATCGATAATTTTGAAGTTACAAAACGCCTCGCAAAGGTTCGCACCATAATATCTAAGAGCTTTGATGAATCCATTGGCGATGATGACATGGACGATATAGAGAGATATTTGCTAGACCTGAAGTTATGGAGCCCCGAATCATCAGAAAAAAGCCTATGCAAAATAGAAACCGTTGCTTTCTCGGATGGCACCATCGAACAAATCACAAGTACACGAAACGAGCTACTAATGGTTTTTACTGATTGGCAAGAGCAGTCTTTACTAATAACCTTCCATGACTTAATTGCTTTTCAGGGGCTATGTGCAGTCGGCTGTGAGATAGGCGAGATGTATGAGGAGGAAACTTCCACGCTTTCGGAAGACGCGGCACGCGTTGACCCAGATGAAACAGGAACAAGCTATTTTTTCAAAGCCAGCAATGGAGACGCAGTTGTGCTTATTATAGTTGCAAAAGGCTACAGCGTTGAACGAATATAAAACCAATACTCCATTGTGCAGCGGCATAACCTTATAGTTTCCGCCGAAAAACCAATCAGCCATGAGCTCTCGTAAAAATATCCAATTGGCACATTTGGAAACTGATACTCACAGCTGCCTTAAGAGATAAACAATGAAGTCCGTACACATCAAAGAACTCGGCATTCACCCATGGGATCAACTACACGCGAACACCGACGCCAAATTCACAACCATAACTCTACTTAATCAAAATTTTGCAGACGTTTGGAAACTGTGGTGCGAATTAAGTACACTGCTTACACGCGAGTGGCCCACGATCATTCAGTGGAGCACACTGATGACACCCTTCAGCAGTAAAACTCAAGAATATTTAGCGTTGAGAGAATTCAGCCGCCATTCAACACATGGAGACATCTTTAAAAAAAACAGGATCACATTAATTTATTCCGAAGTGATGCAGCTGAACCCCAACCCAGCGAATATAGATGCCACAACGTTGACGGCTTATCGCACGTCCATTGTCATTATGCAAAAGCAACCTTCGAACCTTGAAAGTATATGGCATAAATTTAGCCACCTTAAAAGTGTATCCACAATAAAAAACTTCGAACTGATGCTCACCGATGACGATTCAATTTACTTTAGATTCTATGACATGGAAACACATGGCGCAGTACAACTCATAGGTCATTCCGAAAACGTACAACTTGCCGATAGCATGCTTAAAGCAATGAACATCAAGCAAATCAAGCAAGACGATGTATACAGCTACATCCACCAAAGATAGACAACCTCGTTATAGTTAACGATCCGAATACCCACGTCTCAGACAATGGCGCTCCTTCCCAGATGATCGGGCACCCAAACCACCCTCAGCACATCATCCGTATTTAGTCTTGCACTCATCGCCATTAGAAGCTTCGTAGCCCCGCTCATTTGCCCCCATCCCCCATGTCTGCTAGTGTCGCGCCGGTTTACCGTCTACCGGAATAGCCGCCATGGCCCGCAAAAAAGTTGCACTCGATTTCGAACAATCCCTCGCCGACCTGCAAACCCTGGTCGAGCGTCTGGAGAACGGCGAGTTGTCGCTGGAAGACTCGTTGACGGCGTTTGAGCAAGGCATCGGCCTGACCCGTGACTGCCAGAGCGCGTTGGCGCAGGCGGAGCAGAAGGTGCAGGTGCTGCTGGAACGTGACGGGGAGCTGGCCGAAGAACCTTTCGATGCGGAACAGCCCGAATGATCGATGCGTACCAGGCCAGTAGCCAAGCCCGGGTCAATGCGGCGCTTGCGCCCTTGTTTGTTGCGCCGGGCCCTGAACTCAACCGCCTTTATGACGCCATGCGCTACAGCGTGATGAATGGCGGCAAGCGTGTGCGCCCGTTGCTGGCCTATGCCGCGTGCGAGGCATTGGGCGCGCCGGCCGAGCAGGCCAACGGCGCGGCCTGTGCGGTGGAGCTGATTCACGCCTACTCCCTGGTGCATGACGATTTACCGGCCATGGACGATGACGATCTGCGGCGCGGCCAGCCGACCACCCACAAAGCCTTTGATGAAGCGTATGCGATCCTCGCCGGTGATGGCTTGCAGAGCCTGGCGTTCAGCGCATTGCTGGACCCGGCGCTGAGCCGCGTCGATGCCGAAACACGCCTGCGCATGGTCAACGCCCTGGCCCTGGCAGCAGGCCCGGCCGGGATGGTCGGCGGGCAGGCCATCGACATGGGTTCGGTCAGTCTCAAGCTGGACCAGGCTGCCCTGGAACACATGCATCGCCACAAGACCGGCGCGCTGATCGAGGCTGCGGTGCACCTGGGTGCCCTGGCCAGCGGTCGCGCCGAGCCCGCAAAATTGGCGGCGCTGCAGACCTACTCGCGGGCCATCGGCCTGGCCTTTCAGGTGCAGGACGACATTCTCGACGTGGAAAGTGATACCGCCACCCTCGGCAAACGCCAGGGCGCCGATATCGCACGGGACAAACCGACTTATCCTGCACTGCTCGGGCTCGATGCGGCCAAGGCGTACGCCCTGGAACTGCGCGATCAGGCCCTGGATGCCCTGCGACCGTTCGACGCGGCGGCCGCGCCACTGCGCGAGCTGGCGCGGTATATCGTCGAACGTCGCCACTGATCAACGGCGGCCATTTGCGCCGCCTATCGCTCAACTTCGGCGCTCCGCGTGGGCAGTTTGCGATGCTTGAGGTAAACTGCCGCCTCTTCTATACCTATAACGATTCGCCTGATGCCCACGACGTTTCAAGAGATTCCCCGCATACGCCCGTCCACGCCGCTGCTCGACCGTGCTGCCACGCCGGACGGCCTGCGTCGACTGGCTGAAGCCGAGCTGGAAACCCTGGCCGATGAACTGCGCCTGGAATTGCTCTACACGGTCGGCCAGACCGGTGGGCATTTCGGTGCCGGCCTGGGCGTCATCGAGCTGACTATCGCGCTGCACTACGTCTTCGACACCCCGGATGACCGGCTGGTGTGGGACGTGGGCCATCAGGCGTACCCGCATAAAATCCTTACCGGCCGTCGCGAGCGCATGAACAGCCTGCGCCAGAAGGACGGCATCGCCGCCTTCCCGCGCCGCGCCGAGAGTGAGTACGACACCTTTGGCGTCGGCCACTCCAGCACCTCCATCAGCGCCGCGCTGGGCATGGCGATTGCCGCCCGTCTGCAAGGCAGCGATCGCAAGGCGATTGCGGTGATCGGTGACGGCGCGCTGACCGCCGGCATGGCGTTCGAAGCGCTCAACCATGCGCCGGAAGTGGACGCCAACATGCTGGTGATCCTCAACGACAACGACATGTCGATCTCGCGCAATGTCGGCGGCCTGTCCAATTACCTGGCAAAAATCCTCTCCAGCCGCACGTACGCCAGCATGCGTGAAGGCAGCAAGAAGGTGCTCTCGCGTCTGCCCGGCGCCTGGGAAATTGCCCGGCGCACCGAAGAATACGCCAAGGGCATGCTGGTGCCCGGCACACTGTTCGAAGAGTTGGGCTGGAACTACATCGGCCCCATCGACGGTCATGACCTGCCCACCCTGATTGCCACGCTGCGCAACATGCGCGACCTCAAGGGCCCGCAGTTCCTGCATATCGTCACCAAGAAGGGCAAAGGCTTCGCGCCGGCGGAGGTCGACCCGATCGGCTACCACGCGATCACCAAACTCGACCCCCTGGACGCCCCCGCCGCCGCGCCAAAAAAAGCCAGCGGTCCCAAATATTCCGGAGTGTTCGGCGAATGGCTGTGCGACATGGCCGCCGCCGACCCACGGTTGGTGGGGGTTACCCCGGCGATGAAGGAAGGCTCCGACCTGGTGGCGTTCAGCGAGCGTTTCCCGCTGCGTTACTTCGACGTGGCGATTGCCGAGCAACACGCGGTGACCTTCGCCGCCGGCATGGCCTGTGAAGGTGCCAAGCCAGTGGTGGCGATCTACTCCACATTCCTGCAGCGCGGTTATGACCAGCTGGTTCACGACGTGGCGGTGCAGAACCTCGACGTACTGTTTGCCATCGACCGTGCGGGCCTGGTGGGCGAAGACGGCCCGACCCACGCCGGCAGTTTCGACCTGTCGTACCTGCGCTGCATCCCCGGCATGCTGGTGATGACGCCAAGCGACGAGAACGAACTGCGCAAGATGCTCAGCACCGGCCACCTGTACAACGGCCCCGCCGCCGTGCGCTACCCGCGCGGTACCGGCCCGAACGCAGTGATCGAAAAAGACCTCGAACCCATCGAGATCGGCAAGGGCATCGTGCGTCGCCAGGGCAGCAAGGTCGCCTTCCTGGTGTTCGGCGTGCAATTGGCCGAGGCGCTCAAAGTCGCCGAGAAGATCGACGCAACGGTGGTCGACATGCGTTTCGTCAAACCCCTGGATGAAGCGCTGGTGCGCGAGATCGCCGGCAGCCATGAGCTGCTGGTCACGCTCGAAGAGAACGCCATCATGGGCGGCGCCGGTGCGGCGGTCAGTGAGTGCCTGGCGCGGGAGAATATCCTCAAGTCGGTGCTGCACCTGGGCTTGCCGGACGTGTATGTCGAACATGCCAAACCTGCACAGATGCTCGCCGAATGCGGGCTGGACGAGGCCGGTATCGAAGCCTCGGTGCGCCAGCGCATGGCGTTGCTGGGCCTGTAGAAACAGGAACCAATAGGTGGGAGGGGGCTTGCTCCCGATAGCAGTGGGTCAGCGACATTCGAGTTGAATGACCCACCGCAATCGGGAGCAACCCCCCTCCCACATTGGTTTTGGGTTAACTTTCAATGCTATGGACAGCCATGAAGCCTCTTCATCTTGCCCTCCTGCTTCTGCCCGCCTCGGAGCTGCTCGCCGCCAGCCGTGACGATGCCCTCAATCTCCCCGACGTGGTGATCAGCGCCAACCGCCAGGTCCAGGCCCGCAATGACAGCAGCGCCGCCAACACGGTGTTCACCCGCGACGACATCGTCCGCCTGCAACCCACCAGCCTCACCGACCTGCTCAGCCGCGTCCCAGGCGTGCAAATCGCGCGCACCGGAGGGCGTGGCAGTTTGCCGGGCGTCTACATCCGTGGCACGACATCCGCACAAAGCCTGGTGCTGGTGGACGGTCAGCGCATTGCCAATGCCACGTCCGGCGACAGCGGCCTGCAATACCTGAATGTCGACCAGATTGAGCGGGTGGAAGTGCTGCGCGGCTCACGCTCGGTGATCTACGGCAGTGATGCGATTGGCGGGGTGATCCAGGTATTTACCCGGCGTAATGCCGAGCAAGGCCTGCAACCGCGCCTGAAGCTGGGTTTTGGCAGCAACCAGAGCTGGGAGCGCAGCGTCGGTCTGTCTGGTGGCGACGAACACACGCGCTTCAACCTCGGCGCGAGCCTGGATGAAACGGCTGGCATCAACTCGAGCCATGAGTCGTTTGCCAGCGACGGCGACCGCGACGCCTACCGCAACCAGTCCGTCAGCCTGAACCTCAGCCATTCGTTCAGCGATGACTGGGAAGCGGGTTTCAACCTGTTGGATAACCATGGCAAGTCGGAATACGACAACAGCTTCGGCCGCTACGACCTTGCCACCGGGCAAAGCGTCGGACAAAAGCCCTACACCGACTACACCGTGAGCAGCGCCAGCGGCTACGTGGATGCGAGGCTCAGCGAGGGCTGGCAATCGCGCCTGGAACTGGGCCACAGCGAAAACCGTGACACCAAGCGCGACACCCTCAGCGATGATTTCAGCGTATTCAACACCTACCGCGACTCGCTCAACTGGCAGAATGACCTGACGCTCAATGACCGCAACAGCCTGATCCTCGGCGGCGACTGGTACGAGGACCGCTTCCACGGCTCCACCACCTTCAGCGAAAACAGCCGCTGGAACCGCGCAGTCTTTGTGCAGCATCGCTTTCACGGCGAGTGGTTCTCCACCGAGCTGGGCCTGCGCCGCGATCAGAACCAGCAGTTCGGCAGCCAGAACAGCTGGAGCGGCACCCTGAGCGTACCGATCAACCCCGACAACGACGTGCTCTTGAGCTACAGCGAAGGCTTTCGCGCGCCGACCTTCAACGACCTCTATTACCCGGATACGCAGTACAGCAACCCCAACCTGCGGCCCGAAACCTCAAAGAGCTACGAGCTGCAATGGCGCAGCCAACTGTCTGACCACGCCCGCCTGGAAGCGTCGCTGTACCGCACGAACTTGAGCGACGCGATCATTCTGGACAGCACCAGCAAACCGCAGAACGTCGCCTCGGCGCGCATCAATGGCTTTGAAGCGGCGCTCAAGCAGGAGCTGTTCGGTTGGCAGGGCAATGTGGGCGTTTCATTCATCGACCCGCGTGATCGCGATACCGGCCACACCCTGGCCCGTCGCGCGCGCCGCACGTTAAGCCTGGATCTGGACCGGCAATTTGACGCGTTGGGCGTGGGCGCAAGCTGGCAGGCAATCAGCAACAGCTACAACGCTCAAGACAATCAGGACCGCCTGGGCGGTTACGCGCTGCTCGGGTTGCGCAGCAGGTGGGCGGTCACGCGCGAAGTCAGCGTTTCGCTCAACGTCGACAACCTGCTCGACCGCCAATACGCCCGCGCCCGCTACAGCTACAACGCAGCGGACTTTTCCAATAACCAGAACTACCGCGAAGAAGGCCGCACCTGGATGCTGGGCCTGACCTGGACACCTCGGTTGTAGCGACCCGGCAACCTTTAGCGGACAGACGCCTTGCCGGCATCCAGATAACCTTCCTTGATTGCCCGTTCACAGCCTATGAACCCGTACGCGCCAACACGGCCCGCGTCGGTAATGCCGACGTAAAAGTCCTGTTTTTTGCCTTTGTTTTCCAGCTGGTAGTCAAGGCACTCCAAAACACCGTTGCGCGCCGCGATAACACGCCGGGGCTGCTGGATCGCAAGCATGTCCTGCTTCGTGGCGCCACCTGCGTAGATTCTGGTGGGAATAGCGTGGTCGTTGAAATTCATGATCGTAGAGATACCTTCCAACGTGCTGCACCCGGTCAGCAAAATGGCGGCGCAACTACCAATGATCAAACGTCGCATGGTCACCTCCTGTTATTGAACGATCGCTATGCAGTACGCATCGCGCGCAGCAGCGTAGCGTCACATCGCCGAAATCACCCGACCGACAAGTCTCAATAACAGGTAGGAAAACGTTTACCGTGCGTGCCTACTCACGTTGCGGCGCAATCAACTCGCAGAGTTTGGCCACCGCGTCGACCATCTGGCCGCTGGGCCGCTCCAGGCCTTTATCGGGCACCTGCAGCAAGCGCCCTTGCGCTACCGCGGCGATCTGCGGCCAGACCTTCCAGGCTTCCAGTTGAAGCTGATCCCCCGCCACGATCACCTCAGGGTTGCGCTGCAGTACCGACTCGACGCTGACCTGCGGTGCCGGCAGCGTAAGGTCGTCGAACACGTTGCGCGCCCCGCACACCGCCAGGGCATCACTGATGATCTGCCCACCGCCCACGGTATACAGCGGCTGATTCCATACCTGATAAAACACCCGCAGCGGTTCGGCGCGCTGGTAGCGCTGGCGCAATTCAAGCAGGCGCTGGCGCAGCCGGGTGGCGAGCTGACGACCTGCGTCGGCACGGCCCACCTGCTCGGCAATGGTCTGCACTTGGCTGGCCAGTTGCTCAAGGCTGTGGGGTTCAGCGACGTACACGGGGATCTTCAGGCGTTGCAGCTGCTCACGCTGGCCCGGGCCGACGCTGCCGGGCCACAGCAGGATCAGGTCGGGTTGCAGGCTCAGCAGGCGCTCCATGTCCAACTGCCCGTAACGCCCGACCGAGGGCACGTTCGCCAGCGCCGCCGGGCGCTCGCCGCCATCGAGCACGCCCACCAATACATCGGCGGCGCCCAGTTCCAGCATGATTTCAGAGAGTGACGGCGCCAGGCTGACGACGCGCTCGGCGGCCAATGCCTGGGCACTGAATGCCAACAGCAGCGCCAGCCAGTAGCGTTTCATCCCAACTGACGCGGAATGCGGTAGAGATAAAACAACACCGTCGTCGACAGCGCCAGCAGGAACAACGGCACCGCCTCCAGACCGACGAACACCGCCAGCGCGCCGATCCAGGCAGGCAGCGCCGCCACCAGCAAGGCCGTGCGTCGACGGGCCGCGAGGGTAATCCAGGCGGCGGGTTCTTCGGCGGTGTCGAGGGCTTTGGAGGTGACGATCAGCGCCTGTTTATAGCCATGAAAATAGCGCAGGCTGAGAAACATCGAGGCCACGCCGGCAATGAACAACGGCATGGCCAGCATGGGCAGCAGGGATTGGGCGCGGCCGAACACCAGGTTGATCACGAACAACGGCAGCAAGGCCAGGGCCAGGTACTGCCACCAGTTGATGGACAGTCGCCGTTTCACCTGGCCGCGAGTCACGCGCGGTCGACCTCGCCCTGGTGCTCGTTGCCCATCATGTGGTCAAGCTTGCTGGCCTTGGTCGCCAGGTAAAGCTTGTTGTGCGGGTTGTGCCCGGTGTGCAGCGGCACACGCTCGGCAACGGTGATGCCCATCTCGGTCAGGGCCTTGACCTTGCGCGGGTTGTTGGTCATCAGGCGCAGGGATTTCACCCCCAGGTGCTCCAGCATCGGCAGGCAGATCCCATAATCGCGCTGATCGGCGGCAAAACCCAGGCGCTCGTTGGCTTCAACGGTGTCGGCGCCGCCGTCCTGCAACTCATAGGCGCGGATCTTGTTCATCAGGCCGATGCCCCGGCCTTCCTGGCGCAGGTACAGCAACACGCCACGGCCTTCGCGGGCGATGGCCTGCAACGCCGCTTCCAGTTGCGAACCGCAGTCGCAGCGCTGGCTGAACAAGGCGTCGCCGGTGAGGCACTCGGAGTGCACACGGCCCAGCACCGGCTCGCCATCAGCGATATCGCCCAGGCTCAGCACAACGTGCTCGCGCCCGGTGGCTTCTTCGAGAAAGCCGTTCATGGTGAACGTGGCAAAAGGGGTAGGCAGCTTGGAAGCGGCGACGAAAACGACGGGCACCGTGTGCTCCTGATTTCAGATTTCACAGAGGCGGGCATTGTACAGCAGGTTCCGGCAGACGCTTAAGTTGAATGCGCGCTGATCAAGATCAATCGGTTCGATTGGCCTTCGCCACGGTTCTATGCACGTCAGAACGGATACGGCAGCTTCCAGCGCTGAAAGATCGGCTTCAGCTCGCCGCTTTTAACCAGCGCGGCCATGCGCTGGTTATATACCGCCATCAATGCTCGCCCGCGCTCGTTGTCGGCAAAGCCCACGTAGAGCGGCAGTTCGATGATGGGGGTGAGCCTGAATTTTCCGGGATCGTCGGCCTGGCTGAGAACGTATCGGGCTTCGGTGAGCGAATCGATATAGAAGTCGGCGCGACCGTGCTCCAGCATCGGCAGGATCCCGTCGCGCCGCTGAATCTGGTTGAAGCGGTGTACGTTGGGCAGGTAATCCTCGTATTTATAGCCACGCACCCAGGCCAGACGGTAATTGCCCACCGTCGCCGGGGTCGGCGCCGGTGTAGTGGAAAGCCCCAGGGCGTAGACGTGATCGGCGTCGAAGGGCAAATCCGGGTACAACACGCCTTCGGTTTCGTCATGGTAGGAACCGACCCAGCCGTCCACTTCTCCGCGCCGGGTCAGGCCGACCGAACGGGTGTACGGCACACTGCGGGTTTGCAGGGCGATGCCGGCGGGCTCGAACACCTGGCGCAATACGTCCCAACCCAGGCCGCTACCGTCGCGGTTGGTGTAATTGTCCCACTCCTCACTGGCCAGCGTGATTTTTCCCGGCACCGGCGATTCGTGCGCGTGCACCAGGGGCGCCACGACGCAAAGGAGGATCAGCAGCCAGCGGCGCACATCCATGGTGACGGTCTTCCATAGGTATTAATGGATTAAAGGGTAGCGCAGGTCGCCGGACTACGGCGCTTCATGAAAATGCTGATAGCCACGAACCCGCGGGGTAACGTCGTGCCCATCGGCATCCAGCAGCGTCACGCCCTGCCCCGCCGCGACCCGACCGATCACATGGATCGGCCAGCCGGCGGCCAGCAACGGCGTCAGCTCGGCCGCCGGTAACGTAAACGCCAGCACGTAATCATCACCACCACTCAACGCGGCCACACGGGCCTCGTCATCGCCGACAAACGCCAGCAAGGCTGCAGACAACGGCAGCGCCTGACGCTCGATCAACAGGCTGACCGCCGACGCCCTGGCGATATGCCCGCAGTCGGCCAACAGCCCGTCGGAGATATCCATCGCCGAGGTCGCCTTGCCGCGTAGCGCCATACCCAGGGCCAGCTGCGGTTGCGGCGACCAGTAATGGGCCAGCAGCGGATCGGCAATGGCGGCATCCGCCGTGCGCTGGCCCAGCACCAACGGCAAAGCGCCGGCGGCATTGCCCAGCTCGCCGCCCACGCAGAGCAGATCATCCGGCTGCGCGCCGCTGCGGGTTAATGCCTGACCGGCCGGCACACGGCCAAACACAGTCAGGGTCAGGCTCAGCGGGCCGCGCGTGGTGTCGCCGCCGACCAACCCAACGCCGCAGTGTTGCGCCATGGCGTTCAAACCCTGGGCATAGCGTTGCAACCAATCGGCATCAACGGTCGGGGTGGTCAGGGCAAGGGTGAATGCAAGGGGGCTGGCGCCCATGGCGGCCAGGTCGCTCACCGCCACGGCCAACGAGCGCTGGCCGAGCAGGAACGGGTCACAGGGGTCGGCAAAATGCACGCCGGCCACCAGGGTATCGGTGGAGACCGCCAGTTGCTCACCGGCAGGCAGCGCCAGCAAGGCGCAGTCGTCGCCGATCCCCAGGGCAATGCCTTCGCCGCCCTGCGCACAGGGCGCGGCGGCGAAGTAATTGCGGATCAGCTCGAACTCGCCCATGCCGGACTCAAGCGCAGATCAGCGCTTGTACGCCTTGACTTCGGCTTCACGCAGGCGCGGGGCCAGCTTGTCGAGCACGCCGTTGACGAACTTGTGGCCGTCGGTGGAACCGTAGACTTTCGCCAGTTCGATCCCTTCGTTGATCACCACGCGGTACGGCACGTCGACGCGCTTGAGCAGTTCCCAGGCGGACAGGCGCATGACGCACAGTTCAACCGGGTCGAGTTCTTCGATGGTCAGGTCCAGGCACGGAGCCAGGGCCGCGTCGATCTCGCTCAGGTTGGCGTGCACACCGTGCAGGATGTCGTGGAAGTACGGCAGGTCAGCGAAGGTGAAGTCGTTGTCGACGCGAAACTGCGCTTCGATCTCGGTCAACGAGGTGCCCGCCATCTGACGCTGGTACAGCGCCTGGGTGGCCAGTTGACGCGCAGCGCGACGCTTTTCGTTTTTCGAAGGCTTGCCGGCGTCCGCAGGGCGCGGGTCGCGTGGGTTGAAGTTGTCGCCGTCGTCGGAAATCACTTGGCCTCCAACTGCGACAGCAGGCTGACCATTTCCAGGGCGGACAAGGCAGCTTCTGCGCCCTTGTTGCCGGCTTTGGTGCCGGAACGTTCGATGGCCTGCTCGATGGAATCCACGGTCAGCACGCCGAACGCGACTGGCACGCCGAACTTCATGGACACCTGGGCCAGGCCCTTGGTGCATTCACCGGCAACGTATTCGAAGTGCGGGGTGCCGCCACGAATCACAGCGCCCAGGGCGATGATCGCCGCGTATTCACCTTGCTGAGCAACTTTTTGCGCAACCAGTGGAATTTCGAAGGCGCCAGGGGCACGGATCAGGGTGATATCGCTTTCGCTCACACCGTGGCGAACCAGGGCGTCCACGGCACCGCTTACCAGGCTTTCAACCACGAAGCTGTTGAAGCGGCCAACCACCAGGGCGTAGCGGCCTTTGGGGGCGATGAAGGTACCTTCGATGGTCTTCAGGGTCATTCGACAAATCTCTTAAAGAGCAGGGACGCGAAAAATGCGTCCCTCAGTGATGTGTTAACCGCGAACAAGGGGCAAAAATCGCCAGGCTTTATTCGGAGGGCACGTATTCTACAACTTCCAGGTCGAATCCGGATATCGCATTAAATTTCATCGGTGCGCTCATCAGGCGCATTTTGCGCACGCCCAGGTCGCGCAGAATCTGCGAACCGGCACCGACGATGCTGTAGGTGGTCGGCGTCTTGATCTTCGAGTGTTCGGCGGTTTCGCGGATATGCGCGAGCAGAACATCGCCATCCACCGGGTTGCCGAGCAGCAGCACGACACCGCTACCGGCCTCGGACACCGCAGCCATGGCGGCGCGCAGGCTCCAGCGACCCGGTTGCTTGACCATCAGCAGGTCGCGCAGCGGGTCCATGTTGTGCACCCGCACCAGGGTCGGTTCGTCGGCGCTGATGCTGCCCAGGGTGAGGGCCATGTGCACGTCGCCTTCCACCGAGTCACGGTAGGTCACCAGATTGAACTGGCCCAGTTCGCTGTCCAGCGGCTGCTCGGCAATCCGCTGAACGGTACGTTCGTGGATCATGCGGTAGTGGATCAGGTCGGCGATGGTGCCGATCTTGAGGTTGTGCTCTGCCGCAAAGGTCTCGAGTTCACTGCGACGGGCCATGGTGCCGTCGTCGTTCATCACTTCGCAGATCACACCGCTGGGCTCGAACCCGGCCATGCGCGCCAGGTCGCAGGCCGCTTCGGTGTGGCCAGCGCGTGCCAGGGTGCCGCCCGGCTGGGCCATCAGCGGGAAGATATGGCCGGGGCTGACGATGTCTTCGGCCCTGGCATCGCGTGCGGCGGCCGCTTGCACGGTGCGCGCGCGGTCGGCAGCGGAGATCCCGGTGGTAACGCCGGTGGAGGCCTCGATGGACACGGTGAACTTGGTGCCGAACCCCGAGCCGTTGCGCGGCGCCATCAACGGCAGCTTGAGCAGTTCGCAGCGCTCGCGGCTCATGGGCATGCAGATCAGCCCGCGGGCATGCTTGGCCATGAAGTTGATGTGTTCAGCCTTGCAGGCCTCGGCGGCCATGATGATGTCGCCTTCGTTCTCGCGGTCTTCGTCATCCATCAGGATGACCATCTTGCCTTGGCGGATGTCTTCAACCAGTTCTTCGATGCTGTTGAGCGCCACGCGGCACCCCCTTGGTCAGGATTTGAGGTAGCCGTTGGCGGCCAAAAAACTTTCGGTGATGTTACTGCCGGTGGGCTCTGCGGCCTTATCGCCCATCAACAGGCGCTCCAGGTAACGGGCCAGCAAGTCCACTTCCAGGTTCACCCGGCGGCCCGGCTGGTAGGACGCCATGATGGTTTCGCTGAGGGTGTGGGGAATGATGGTCAGCTCGAACTCGGCGCCATTCACGGCGTTAACGGTCAGGCTGGTGCCGTCCACGGTGATCGAACCTTTGTGGGCGATGTACTTGGCCAGCTCTTTGGGCGCGCGGATGCGAAACTCCACGGCCCGCGCGTTTTCGCTGCGCGCGACCACTTCGCCGACGCCGTCGACGTGGCCGCTGACCAGGTGGCCACCCAGACGCGTGGTCGGCGTGAGGGCTTTTTCCAGGTTCACCGGACTGCCGGCCTTGAGGTCGCTCATCGCGGTGCAGTCCAGGGTTTCGCGGCTCACATCGGCGGCAAAGCCATTGCCCGGCAGTTCAACGACGGTGAGGCATACGCCGCTCACCGCAATGCTGTCGCCCAGTTTGACGTCGCCCAGGTCGAGCTTGCCGGTTTCAACCAGCAAGCGGATATCGCCGCCTTTGGGGGTCATTGCGCGGATGCTGCCGATGGATTCGATGATGCCGGTGAACATGTCGTTCTCCTGAAAACGGGGGACGGGCGCCTGAGCCCGGTCAGAATTATACGCTCGCTGCTGGCACAGGGATGGCAGTGACTCGCCAGTCGTCGCCCACAGCGCGCATGTCAGTGATCTTGAGTTGGGGGGCGTCGGCCAGTTGCTCAAGCGGCCAGTCCAGCAACGGCCGGGCGGCGGAGCCCAGAAACTTGCCGGCGACGAAAATCACGTATTCGTCCACCAGGCCCTGCCGGGCAAATGCACCGGCCAGGCTTGGCCCGGCTTCCACCAGCACCTCGTTGACGCCACGGGCTGCCAGGGCCACCAGCGCCGAGCGCAGGTCGACCTGCCCCTCCACGCCCGGCACCACCAGGCATTCGGGGCCACGGGGGAATTGGTTTTGCGCGGTGACGCAGGTGATCACCAGCGCCGGGCCGGCCTTGAAGAACGGCGCATTGAGCGGCACGCGCAGACGGCCGTCGATCAGCACGCGCAGCGGCGGGCGCGACATGGCCAGGGCGGTGGTTTCGGGATCGAGGCCGAGTTCGGCGGCGCGCACGGTCAGGCGCGCACCGTCGGCCAGCACCGTGTCGGCGCCGGTCAGTACCACACTGGCCTGGGCGCGCAGGCGCTGCACGGCGGCGCGGGCGGCGGGGCCGGTGATCCATTGGCTTTCACCGCTGGCCATCGCGGTGCGCCCGTCCAGGCTCATCGCCAGCTTCACCCGCACGAACGGCAGGCCATGTTCCATGCGCTTGAGAAAGCCGGGGTTAAGCGCCCGCGCTTCGGCTTCCAGCACACCGCTGCGCACCTCGATACCGGCCTGCGCCAGGCGCTGCATGCCGCGCCCGGCCACTTCCGGATTGGGGTCCTGCATGCCGGCCACAACCCGCGCGACGCCGGCCGTCACCAGCGCATCGGCGCAGGGCGGCGTGCGGCCGTGGTGGCTGCAGGGTTCGAGAGTGACGTACACCGTGGCGCCGCGCGCCTTGCTACCTGCGGCGCGCAGGGCGTTGGGTTCGGCATGGGGTTCGCCGGTGCGCTCATGCCAGCCTTCGCCGACAATCTGCCCGTCACGCACGATCACGCAACCCACGCGGGGGTTGGGATGGGTGGTGTACAGGCCCTTGCGCGCAAGTTCCAGGGCGCGGGCCATGTAGTGAGCGTCGAGCACAGCCTGTTCATTGCTCATTGTTTGGACGGCTCACGCGCCAGGCGGTCGATCTCTTCGCGGAACTCGTTGAGGTCCTGGAAGCGTCGATACACGGAGGCGAAACGGATATAGGCGACTTCGTCGAGCTTTTGCAGCTCGCCCATCACCAGTTCGCCCACCACCAGGCTCTTGACCTCGCGCTCGCCGGTCGCACGCAGCTTGTGCTTGATGTGCACCAGCGCCGCTTCCAGGCGCTCGACACTCACCGGGCGTTTTTCCAGGGCGCGCTGCATACCGGCGCGCAGTTTGTCTTCGTCGAAAGGCTGGCGGCTGCCGTCGGACTTGATCAGACGGGGCAATACCAGTTCGGCGGTTTCAAAGGTGGTGAAACGTTCACCGCAGCCAGACGCCAGGCATTCGCGCCGGCGACGCACTTGATCGCCCTCGGCGACCAGACGCGAATCAATGACTTTGGTGTCGTTGGCACCGCAGAAGGGACAGTGCATGGTTGGCAGGCAACAAAAAATGGGAGGGCCATGGTAGCGCATCCCCGTGGCAAGACAAGCCATAGCCTTTACGGTATATAGGCAGGCTTATATGTTTGTTACCTTTCACGTCACGGATTTAGTCCTTTCTGGAGCTTTACATGCAGTTACGACCACTTGTTTTGCTCACCCTGCTCGGTTTTCTGGTCGCCTGCAGCAGCGAAGCCCCCAAGCCCGCCGCACCGGTGCCTGCGCCCGCGCAGGAGAAAAAAGTGCCGGGCATTGAAGAGGTCGGCCCCCTGCCCGCCTATCAGCGTGAAATCAGCGGCAACCTGACCAACGTGCCGGCCGGCGCCGAAGTCGAGATGGCCCTGCTGGTGATCGACGAACGTTCGCGCCCGCAACAACTGCTCGCCAGCAGCGTGTTGACCGGCAACGGCAAACCCCTGGCCTTCCGCCTGCGCTTCAACCCCGAGGCCTTCCCGGCCGGTGCACGGGTTGAATTGCGTGGCCGCGCCAGCCAGTCCGGCCAGTTGATCCTGCACCTGCCCGCCGTGCGCATCACCCAGGCGATCACCCAGACCACCGGCCCCCTGCAACTCGTCAAGGCGCCATGATTGCACCGCTGGACCTGCAACGCGCCTTGAGCGAACTGATCGGTGACGCGCAACTGCTGCCCTGCGCGCTGCCGGGCACCGCGCTGTCGCTGTGGCTGCTGGACGCCGACAATATGGACCGCGCATTCAGCCAGGAAGAAACCCGGCGCATCCTCCATGAGCCGCCGTACTGGAGCTTTTGCTGGGCCAGCGGCCTGGCTTTGGCGCGCTACCTGGCGGCGAACCCGCAGTGGGTCGCGGGCAAGCGCGTGCTGGACTTTGGCGCCGGTTCCGGTGTGGCCGCGATTGCAGCGGCCAAAGCGGGCGCGCTGGAAGTGGTGGCCTGCGACCTGGACCCGCTGGCACTGGCGGCCTGCCGGGCGAATGCCGAACTCAACGGCGTGGAACTGGGTTATTCGGCGGACTTTTTTGCCGAAACCGATCGGTTCGATCTGATCCTCGTCGCCGATGTGCTGTACGACCGCGCCAACCTGCCGCTGCTGGATCACTTCCTCACCCGAGGCCGGGAAGCACTGGTGGCGGATTCGCGGGTGCGGGACTTTCAGCATGCCGATTACCGGCGGCTGGAGATCCTTGACGCGCTGACACTGCCGGACCTGGCCGAGCCTTGGGAGTTTCGCAGGGTGAGCCTGTACCATTCGCGGCGCGCTTGAGGCCATCGCGGGCAAGCCCGCTCCCACAGGTGGCCGCATTCTTTTGTGGGAGCTGGCTTGCCTGCGATAGCGTCTTGCATGCACTGCGCTTTCAGCCAATGGCGCCAGCCCTTATAGTTGCCATCATTCCCGCTTTATTCGAGACGCCCCATGAGTGAACCCTCCCCATACATCTTCGACGTCACCACCGCCAACTTCGAACAGGCGGTGATTCAGAATTCTTTCGAAAAACCCGTGCTGGTGGATTTCTGGGCCGAGTGGTGTGCGCCGTGCAAGGCGTTGATGCCGATGCTGGCGCAGATCGCCGAGAGTTATCGGGGTGAGTTGTTGCTGGCCAAGGTCGATTGCGAGGCGCAGCCGGACATCGTCGCGCGTTTCGGCATTCAAAGCCTGCCGACGGTGGTGCTGTTCAAGGATGGCCAACCGGTGGACGGGTTTGCCGGGGCACAACCGGAATCGGCGGTGCGCGCGATGCTTGAGCCCCACGTGCAGATGCCGCCACCGGCGGCGGCGGACCCGCTGGAGCAGGCCCAGGCGCTGTTTGCCGAAGGCCGTATCAGCGATGCCGAAGCGCTGCTGGTGACGCTGCTCGGTGAAGACAATACCAACGCTGCCGCGCTGATCCTGTATGCGCGCTGCCTGGCCGAACGCGGTGAATTGGGCGAAGCCCAGGCCGTGCTGGACGCCGTCAGCGGCGACGATCACAAAGCCGCCCTTGCCGGCGCCAAGGCACAGATCACCTTCCTGCGCCAGGCCGCCGACCTGCCGGACGCCGCCGACCTGAAAAGCCGTCTGGCACAGAACCCGCAAGACGACGAAGCGGCCTACCAGTTGAGCATTCAACAACTGGCGCGCCAGCAATACGACGCGGCGCTCGAAGGCCTGCTCAAGCTGTTCATCCGCAACCGCAGCTACAGCGAAGGCCTGCCGCACAAGACCCTGCTGCAAGTGTTCGAGTTGCTGGGCAATGAACACCCGCTGGTGACCGTGTACCGCCGCAAGTTGTTCGCCGCGCTGTATTAATCGCCGACCCAATGGAACAGCGGCGTATCCCCGCCGCTGCTCACCTTGACGCTGGCGCTATGGCGCAGGCGCACCAGCAGGCGCTTGCCCGTCGCGGCATCACCGGCCAAACCTTCCAGTTGATCAAGCAATTCCAGGCCGCTTAACTGCCCGGCCTTGCGCAACAGCGCCTGGGCGTTCTGCCACAGGTCGTCATCCTGTTTAACCGGCGGCACCGCAGCCGGCGTACTCGGCGCCGGAGCGGTCTGTAATTGCGCGCCCAGCCGTGCCCAGTCGCCGTCGTCCAGCTCCAGGGTCAAGTCCACCGGCAGGTCGCCGACGGTTCCACGAATTCGCAACATCGTCTTTCTCCTGCATTTTTTCTGACGGGCATGCTCCCATGCGGCTTGCGCAACGCCAAGCGCGCGGTCAAACTCTCGCCACTATTGTTATAAGATCACATAACAAACCTTTCATGTTCTGGAGCCTTCCCATGCGCCGTCTGCTGCTCGCTTTGCCGTTTGCCCTGCTGCCACTGGCCGTGGCCCATGCCCATGAAGATCATGACCACGAACACGGCAGCCTCGGCGCCCATGAACATGGCGTCGGCCGCCTCAACGCCGTGCTCGATGGCCAGACCCTGGAGCTTGAGCTGGAAAGCCCGGCGATGAACCTGGTGGGTTTCGAACACCTGGCCACCACCGCCGCCGACAAGGCCAAGGTCGCCGCCGCGCGCAAGCAGCTGGAGAACCCACTGGCGCTGTTCAACCTGCCCAAGGCCGCCGGCTGCGCAGTGAGCACGCAGGAACTCAACAGCCCGTTGTTTGGCGACAAGCCTGAAGCCGATCACGACGATGATGCCGATGACCACGCCACCGACGGCAAGGGCGCAGCGGCCCACGAACATCACCACGACCACAGCGAAATCCACGCGCACTACCAGTTCACCTGCGCCACGCCGACGGCGCTGAGCAACCTGGACCTGAGCCAGGTGTTCAAGACCTTCCCCGCCACCAAAAAAATTCAGGTACAACTGATCGGCCCGAGCGGCCAACAAGGGGTCGACGCAACGGCCACAGCAACCACCCTGAAGTTCTGATTGCCCATGACCCACGCCTTGATCGAACTGTCTGACCTGAGCTTCAACTGGCCCGGTCACCCGCAGTTGCTGGACATCCCCGCGTTCCGCCTGGAACGCGGGGAAACCCTGTTTCTCAAAGGCCCCAGCGGCAGTGGCAAGACCACCCTGCTCGGGCTCCTCGGCGGTGTGCAGAAGCCCAGCCAGGGCAGCATTCGCCTGCTCGGCCAGGAACTGACCGAACTCTCGGCCGGCGCCCGCGACCGCTTTCGCGTCGACCACACCGGCTATATCTTCCAGCAGTTCAACCTGCTGCCGTTTTTGTCGGTGCGCGAGAACGTCGAGCTGCCCTGCCACTTTTCCAACGTGCGCGCGCAGCGGGCAAGGCAGCGCCACGGCAGTGTGGACAAGGCCGCCGCCGCCCTGCTCGCGCACCTGGGCCTCAAAGATAAAGACCTGCTGGAACGCCGCGCCGACTCGCTGTCCATCGGTCAGCAGCAACGGGTGGCCGCCGCCCGGGCGCTGATCGGCCAGCCGGAACTGGTGATCGCCGACGAACCCACTTCGGCCCTGGACTACGACGCCCGCGAGGCGTTCCTTCAGCTGTTGTTCGCCGAATGCCGCGACGCCGGCGCCAGCCTGCTGTTCGTCAGCCATGACCAGAGCCTGGCACCGCTGTTCGACCGCAACCTGTCGCTGGCCGAACTCAATCGCGCCGCCATGCCCGCAGAGGTTTGAGATGTATCTGTTCCGTCTAGCCATGGCCAGTCTGGCTAACCGCCGCTTCACCGCGACGCTCACCGCTTTCGCCATCGCGCTTTCCGTGTGCCTGCTGCTGGCCGTGGAGCGCGTGCGGGTCGAGGCGCGCAACAGCTTTGCCAGCACCATCAGCGGCACCGACCTGATTGTCGGCGCCCGCTCGGGTTCGGTGAACCTGCTGCTGTACTCGGTGTTTCGCATCGGCAACGCCACCAACAACATCCGCTGGGACAGCTTTGAGCACTTCGCCGCCAGCCCGCAGGTGAAATGGGCGATCCCGATTTCCCTCGGCGACTCCCATCGCGGCTACCGCGTGATGGGCACCAACTCATCCTACTTCGAGCACTACCAGTACGGCCGCAAGCAGAACCTGGAACTGGCCAGCGGCCGCGCCTTCGCCACTGACCCGTTCGAAGTGGTGCTGGGCGCCGAAGTGGCTGACGCACTGCACTACAAACTGGGCGACAAACTGGTGCTGGCCCACGGCGTGGCGGTGGTCAGCCTGGTCAAGCACGACGACAAACCCTTCACCGTGGTCGGCATTCTCAAGCGCACCGGCACGCCGGTCGACCGCACGCTGCACATCAGCCTGGGCGGCATGGAAGCGATCCATATCGACTGGCACAACGGCGTGCCGGCCCAGGGCAAAGGCCGCATCAGTGCCGATCAGGCGCGCAATATGGACCTCACCCCGCAGGCGATCACCGCGTTCATGCTGGGCCTGAACAACAAGATCTCCACCTTCGCCCTGCAACGGGAGATCAATGAGTTCCGTGGCGAGCCGATGTTGGCGATCCTGCCCGGCGTCGCACTGCAAGAGCTGTGGAGCATGATGGGCACCGCCGAAAAGGCGTTGTTCGTCATCTCGCTGTTCGTGGTGCTGACCGGTTTGATCGGCATGCTCACGGCAATCCTCACCAGCCTCAACGAGCGCCGCCGCGAAATGGCGATTTTGCGCTCGGTGGGCGCGCGGCCTTGGCATATCGCAACCCTGCTGATTTTCGAAGCGTTCGCCCTGGCCTTGTCCGGAGTGATCGCCGGCGTCGGCTTGCTGTACGTGTGCATCGCCGCGTCTCGCGGGTACCTGCAGGCCAATTACGGTTTGGACCTGCCGATGTCCTGGCCAAGCCAATATGAATGGACCCTGCTGGCGGGTATTCTCGCCGCGGCGTTGTTGATGGGCAGCGTGCCGGCCTGGCGCGCTTATCGACAATCCCTGGCCGATGGCCTGTCCATACGTTTATGAGGAAGGCTTTGATGCGTCGTGCCCTGTTTGCATGCTTGCTGCTGATCAGCGTGCCCGTCTGGGCGCAGGACCAGCCCAGGGATCTGTCCTGGCAGGAGATGATCCCGCCGGACGCGCCGCCGGAAATCCCCAATATGAAACCGCTGCACGACCTGTCGAACATGGCCGATGCCCTGTCCGTCGAGGCCGCGCCCGCCGCCAAGCAGGACCTGCCCAACGCGCCGGTGGTGCAGAGCCTGGACGGCAAGCACATTCGCCTGCCGGGCTATATCGTGCCACTGGAAGTCAGCGAAGAAGGCCGCACCACCGAGTTCTTGCTGGTGCCGTATTTCGGCGCGTGCATCCACGTGCCGCCGCCGCCGTCGAACCAGATCGTGCATGTGAAAAGCGAAGTCGGCGTGAAGCTCGATGAGCTGTACCAGCCTTATTGGATCGAGGGCGCGATGCAGGTCAAGCCGTCGTCCAGTGAGCTGGCCGATGCCGGTTACCAGATGGATGCCGAGAAGATCTACCTGTACGAACTGCAGGAATAGTCCCGCACCCAAGCACACCAACGAACAACGGTGGGAGCAAGCCCCCTCCCACCGTTTTAATGCACGCATAGCGCCTTTCATTGAGCTGAGTCAAAAGATCGGGCGGTACGATCTTTACCATTGGACGTACACCTTTTAACGTCCTTTTGGAGCTCCCATGAACAAGTCTCTGCTCGGCGCGTCGCTCTTCGCGCTGGCACTCGCCGCCCCGCTCGCCCAGGCTCACGAAGCGGGCGACATCCTGATTCGCGCCGGTGCGATCACTGTGAATCCGAAGGCCGACAGCAGCAGCGTCAAGGTCGATCAAGGCCCCTTGGCCGGTGCCAACCTGGGCGGCAAGGCGACCATGAGCAGCGATACCCAGCTGGGTCTGAACTTCGCCTACATGCTCACCGACCACGTCGGCCTCGAACTGCTCGCGGCCACGCCATTCGAGCATGACGTAAAAATCAAAAACACCGCCCTCGGTGCTGCCAACGGCAAGCTCGGCACCCTCAAGCACCTGCCGCCGACCCTGAGCGTCGTGTACTACCCGCTGGACAACAAATCAGCGTTCCAACCCTACGTCGGCGCGGGCATCAACTACACCTGGATCTACGACGAGCACGTCGGCAGCCGCGCCTCCAACGCTGGCTTCAGCAATTTCAAGGCGGAAAATTCCTGGGGCTGGTCGGCGCAGATCGGCGCCGACTACATGATCAACGACAAGTGGATGATCAACGCCCAGGCGCGCTACATCGACATCAGCACCAAGGCGACAGTGGATAACAACGCGTTGGGCCAGGGCACCCGGGCCAAGGTCAATGTGGATGTCGACCCGATGGTGTACATGGTGGGGATTGGCTACAAGTTCTAAGCAGTCGTTCACAGACAGCACAAAACCAAAGTGGGAGGGGGCTTGCCCCCTCCCACTTTGGGTTGTGTGGTGTGTCAGGTATGCCGGTAAAACCGGTCCAGCAATGCCGGCAACCCCGCCCGCCATGCCCGGGGCTTGATGCCGAAGGTGTGGAGGATTTTCTTGCAGGCCAGCACCGCGTGCTGCGGTTCGTCCGCCGCGTCCGGCCGCGCGGCGTGGGCCTGGGCGGCGGGCGACTCGATGGCCAGCGCACGGAAGTTGCGCGCTTCGGTGAGGATCGCCTGGCCCAGCGCCAGCGGCGTGGTGGCCTCGTGGCCGGCGTAATGGTACGTGCCCCACAAAGGCGCTGCGCAATCGAGTTGCTTGAGCACCGAAATGATCACCCGCGCGGCATCGTCCACCGGCGTCGGGTTGCCGCGTCGGTCATCGGCCATCGGCAACTCGCCCGGCTTTTCGGCCTGGGCCAGAAAGCGCCCGAGGGTGCCGTCGGCGCTGTCATCCAGCAGCCAGCCAAACCGCAGCAGCACATGTTGCGGACAGGTGGCGCGCACGCTTTGCTCGATGCGCCACAACGCCTGACCGCGCAGGCCCAATGGCACTGGATCGTCTTTTTCGCTGTAAGCAGTGGCGCGCGAGCCATCGAATACGCGGTAGCTGGACGGTTGCAGCAAGGTGATGCTGTGGTGCTGGCACAATTCGGCCAGACGCTCGATGGCGTATTCCTGAGCAGCCAGACGGGTTTCGCTGACGGCCTCGGCCTGGAACCAGTCGAAATAGTAGGCGAGGTTGATCAATGCATCGGGACGGGTGTCGTCGAGCAATTGGGTGAGGCTCGCGGCATCCCAGCCGTCTTGGGGCGGTTTGGGGGCGAGGAACCCGATGTCTTCCTCTGCACCGAGGCGAATCAGCGCCTGCCCGAGGGCATTCCCGCCGCCCAGTAACATAAGGCGCATTCGCATAGATTGTGCAGGCCCAGTCTGTTTGGAACGATGGTTAGTGTCGGCAGACGTGTATGCCATACCGTGGGGTGTAGCCGGAATCGTTGCATTTTGCGGGTTTGTAGCGCAACCGTCACGGATAAAGTAAGCCTTTGCAACTTGTTGGAGCCGGTGGCATCAATCATTGCATGAACCTTCCTGAATCAACGGACAGGGCATTGGACGGTTTCCACCCCGCCGTCAGCGCCTGGTTTCGCAGCACCTTCCCCGCAGTCACCGGCGCCCAGGCCCAGGCATGGCCGCTGATCCGCCAGCGGCGCTCGACGCTGATCGCCGCGCCGACCGGCTCGGGCAAGACCCTCACGGCCTTCCTCGCGGTGCTCGACGACCTGGTCCAACAGGGCCTGGCCAACGGCGGCCA
Source organism: Pseudomonas sp. Leaf59 (assembly GCF_920984685.1). NCBI lineage: Bacteria > Pseudomonadati > Pseudomonadota > Gammaproteobacteria > Pseudomonadales > Pseudomonadaceae > Pseudomonas > Pseudomonas sp. Leaf59. The sequence continues at coordinate 42,647 of NZ_CAKLBR010000022.1, forward strand.
CCTGCCGGACGCGACGCAGGTGGTGTACGTGTCGCCGCTCAAGGCACTGTCCAACGATATCCAGATCAACCTGCAAAACCCGCTGGCCGGGATCAGCGCGCAGTTGCAGCGCCAGGGCCTGGCGCCGCTGGAGATCCGCACCGCCGTGCGCACCGGTGACACCCCGCAAAAAGACCGCGCGTTGATGCGCAAACGCGCGCCGCATATCCTGGTGACCACCCCGGAGTCGCTGTATGTGCTGCTCGGTTCGGACTCCGGCAGGCAGATGCTCGCCAGCACGCGCACGGTCATTGTCGACGAGATCCACGCCATCGCCGCCGGCAAGCGCGGCAGCCACCTGGCGCTGAGCCTGGAGCGCCTGCAAGGCCTGTGCGCCGAGCCGCTGACGCGCATCGGCTTGTCGGCCACGCAAAAACCCATCGAGGCGGTGTCGCGGTTTCTGGTGGGCAGCGCGCGCGAGTGCGCCATTGTCGACATCGGCCATGCCCGCCCGCGCGACCTGGGCATCGAAGTGCCGCCAGTGCCGCTCTCGGCGGTCATGGCCAATGACGTCTGGGAACTAGTCTACGATCGCCTCGCGACACTGGCCCGCGAACACCGCACCACGCTGATTTTCGTCAACACCCGGCGCCTGGCCGAACGCCTGGCCCGCCACCTCAGCGAGCGCCTGGGCAAGACCGCCGTGGCCGCGCACCACGGCAGCCTCGCCAAGGAGTTGCGCCTGGACGCCGAGCAACGGCTCAAGGCCGGCGCGTTGCAAGTGCTGATCGCTACCGCGTCGCTGGAGCTGGGGATCGATATCGGCGAGGTGGACCTGGTGTGCCAGATCGGCTCGCCCGGCTCCATCAACGGTTTTTTGCAAAGAGTTGGACGCTCCGGCCATCAGGTCGGCGGCACACCCAAGGGGCGCCTGTTCGCCACCACCCGCGACGACCTGATCGAATGCGCCGCCCTGCTCGACTGCGTGCGCCGTGGCGAACTGGACACCCTGCACATTCCGGTCGCGCCGCTGGACGTGCTGGCCCAGCAGATCATTGCCGAAGTCAGCGCCCGCGAATGGCCCGAACAAGACCTGCTGGCACTGATCCACCGCGCCGCGCCCTACGCCGCGCTGGATGAACGCCACTACCAGGCGCTGTTGCAGATGCTCGCCGAGGGCTACAACGGGCGCCAGGGCATTCGCAGCGCCTACCTGCACCGCGACGCCCTGACCCGCACCCTGCGCGGTCGCCGGGGCGCCAGGCTGACCGCCGTGACCAGCGGCGGCACCATCCCCGACAACGCCGACTACAGCGTTTTGCTCGAACCCCAGAGCCTGAACATCGGCAGCGTCAACGAAGACTTTGCGGTGGAAAGCATCGCCGGGGACATCTTCCAGCTGGGCAACACCTCCTACCGCATCCTGCGCGTCGAAGCCGGCAAGGTACGGGTCGAGGATGCCCATGGCCAGCCGCCGACCATTCCGTTCTGGCTCGGCGAAATGCCCGGGCGCAGCAACGAGCTGTCCGCCGCCGTGGCACGCTTGCAGGGCCAGTTGGACCGCCTGCTCGGCGCCAGCCCCGGCGACCTGCAACCGGCGCAGGACTGGCTCACCGGCACCCTGGGCCTGAATCGCGCCAGCGCCGAGCAAATCCTCGATTACCTGGCCCGCGCGCGCCTGGCGCTGAGCGCATTACCGTCCCAGGACACGCTGATCATGGAGCGGTTTTTCGACGCGTCCGGCGGCACCCAGTTGATCATTCACACGCCGTTCGGCAGCCGTCTGAATCGCGCCTGGGGCCTGGCGCTGCGCAAGCGTTTTTGCCGCACGTTCAACTTCGAGCTGCAAGCGGCGGCCAGTGAAAACGCGATTGTGCTGTCGCTGTCCACCAGCCACAGCTTTGAGCTGGATGAGGTGTGGCGTTACCTCAACAGCCACAGCGCCGAACACATTCTGATCCAGGCGGTACTGGACGCTCCGCTGTTCGGCGTGCGCTGGCGCTGGAATGCCGGGGTGGCGCTGGCATTGCCGCGCTTTACCGGCGGGCGCAAGGTGGCGCCGCAGATCCAGCGCATGAAAAGCGAAGACCTGATCGCCAGCGTGTTTCCCGACCAGATCGCCTGCCTGGAAAACCTCGCCGGCGAACGTGAAGTGCCCGAACACCCGCTGGTGGAACAGACCCTCGACGACTGCCTGCACGAAGCCATGGACAGCGACGCCTGGCTGGCCCTGCTGCGGCGCATGGAACGCGGCGAGGTGCGCCTGATCAGCCGCGACTTGCCGGCGCCCTCGCCCATGGCGGCGGAAATTCTCAGCGCGCGGCCCTACACCTTTCTCGACGATGCGCCGCTGGAAGAGCGCCGCACCCAGGCCGTGCTCAACCGGCGCTGGAGCGACCCGCAAAGCACCGACGACCTTGGCGCCCTGGATGCCGAGGCCATTGCTGGCGTGCGTGAGGAGGCCTGGCCAACGCCCCATGGCCCGGACGAAATGCATGAAGCGCTGATGAGCCTGGCGTGCATCGCCGAAAGCGAAGTCTCGCCGCCATGGGCACAGTGGCTGAACGCGCTGGCGAAGGCCGGGCGCGCCTATCAATTGCCCAACGGGTTGTGGGTCGCCGTCGAACGCCTGAGCTGTTGGCAGGCGATTTATCCTCACGATTTGCCGTTATTGCCCGGCTTCGATGAGCCCTGGACCTTCGAGGACGCAGTGCTCGAAGTGCTGCGTGCGCGCCTCGGTGGTTTTGGTCCGTTGAGTGTGATCGAGATCGCCGCGCCCATCGGGTTGCCGGTGGCCGCCGTGACCCAGGCGTTGGCCCGGCTGGAGCAGGAAGGCTATGTGTTGCGCGGGCATTTCAGCCCCGGCGCCAGCGCAGAGCAATGGTGCGAACGGCACCTGCTGGCGCGTATTCACCGCTACACGGTCAAGCGCCTGCGCCGCGAAATCGAACCGGTGGCGCTGCAGGATTTCATGCGCTTTCTGTTCGACTGGCATCACGTGTCCGAGGCCACCCGTGGCCAGGGCAGCGCGGTGTTGCCGCAGATCGTCGGCCAGTTCGAAGGCTTTGCGGCCGCCACCTCGGCCTGGGACAGTGACCTGCTCAGTGCGCGCATCAAGGACTATTCCTCCACCTGGCTCGATGAGTTGTGCCGCAGCGGCAAGCTGGTGTGGATGCGCTTGAGCGAAAAGGCCGGCGCCATGGCCCTGCGCAGCACACCGGTGGTGCTGTTGCCGCGCAGCCAGGTGGGATTGTGGAGCGGCCTGACCGACCCCGTCGACAGCACCGCGCTGTCGCCCAAGGCACAAAAGGTCCACCTGGCCCTGCGCGAGCACGGCGCGCTGTTTTTTGATGAACTGGTGCACGAAGCCCGTCTGCTGCGCAGCGAGCTGGAAACAGTGCTGCAGGAACTGGTGGGCGCGGGCCTGGTGAATGCCGACAGCTTTGCCGGGCTGCGCGCCCTGACCACGCCCGCCAGCAAGCGCCAGGCGCGCAGCAGCCGGCGCGGGCGCGGTGCGTTTATCGGCGGCATGGACGATGCCGGACGCTGGGCCTTGATCCGCCGCCCGCCCACCGCCGCCGGCCCGCACGCTGCCGAAACCCTCGAACATGTGGCCATGACGCTGCTGCGCCGCTACGGCGTGGTGTTCTGGCGCCTGCTGGAACGCGAGGCGGACTGGTTGCCGAGCTGGCGCGAATTGCTGCGCACCTTCCACCGCCTGGAGGCGCGCGGGGAGATCCGCGGCGGGCGATTTGTGAGCGGCTTGGCGGGTGAGCAGTTTGCGTTGCCCGAGGCGATTCCTCTGCTGCGCGAGGTACGGCGGCGCGCGCACGACGGGAGCCTGGTGGCGGTGTGTGGGGCGGACCCGCTGAACCTGGTGGGCACGCTGTTACCGGGCAGCAAGGTGCCGGCGGTGAGTGGCAATCGGATTGTGTACCGCGACGGGTTGCCGGCGGCGGTTATGGTTGGCGGCAAGCAGCAGGTGCTGGTTGAGGTGGATCAGCAGGCGGTGCAGGAGAAGTTGCTTGGGCGGTCTTGAGGGCCTCATCGGGAGCAAGCCCCCTCCCACACTGGATTGGGTTCACATAGTTCGATGTGTGAACCCATTCAAATGTGGGAGGGGGCTTGCTCCCGATAGCATCCTTACTGGCTACGCGGCGGCTCGGTAATTTCCACCACTTCTTCCGCCTGCCCCACCCGCTTGGGCAACAGCACCTGCTGTGGATAAGTCTGCGCGAAATGCACCTCATCACAGTTATCCACAAGCTTTTTCAACCGCTGGTTAAACGCGCGGCTGACTGCATATTGCCCGCCCGACACGGTGCGGAACTGCGCGGTGAGTACCACGCCGTTGAGGTCCATCTTGTCGACGCCGAACACTTCCAGCGGCCCTTGCAGGTTGTACTTGAGGAACGCGTCGTCGCGGATCGACTGCCCCGCTTCCTGGATCAGTTCCACGGCCTTGTCCACATCGGTGTCGTAGGTGAACTGCACCGAGAAAAACGCGTAGGCAAATTGTCGCGACTGGTTGGTGACCGCCTTGATCTGCCCGAACGGCACCGAATGCACAAAGCCCTTGCCGTCGCGCAGGCGCAGGGTGCGGATGGTCAGGCCTTCGACGGTGCCGGCGTGGCCGGAGTCGAGTACCACCCAGTCGCCGATCGACAGGGTGTCTTCGATGATGATGAACAGGCCCGTGATCACGTCCTGCACCAGTTGCTGGGAACCGAAACCGATGGCCAGGCCGACCACCCCGGCACCGGCCAGCAGCGGCGCGACGTTGATGCCCAGGTTGGCCATGGTGGTGATCGCGCAGATCACCACGAGGATGATTTTCACCGCATTGCGCAGCAGCGGCAGGATGGTCTTGACCCGCGTGCTGGGCTGGCGACTGGAGCGTTTGTTGACCGGCGGTTTGAGCGCTTCCTGAATCGCCGTGTCGAGCACCACCCAGAACAGCCAGGTCATCAGCAGGATCAGGCCGATGCTGCTCAGCGAGTCACTGATAGCGCGCCCGATCGAGTTGCGCTCGGCGAACTCGAACAGCGACACGCCCCAGATACGCCCAAGCACTTCGATAAACGCCACGGCCATCGCGATACGCAGGATCGCGTGCAGCAAACTGAGGAAGCGCTCCTTGTAGGCGCTGCTGCGCTGGATCGCCACCTGGCTGCGCGACTTGAACAGGTGTTGCAGCACCGTGCTGAGAAACACCGTGCCGATCAGCAGGATTGTGGTGAACAGCGCACAACGCAGCGCCTTCTGATTATCGTCGCCGGCACCGATCAGGTTGATCGCCGAGACCAGCACCATCAGTAGGATCGGCCAGTACCACAGCCCCGAGAAGATACGCAGCGATTGCTGCAACGCCGGGTGCTTGATGCGTTGGGCCAACGACCGATTGCGGATCAAGTGGGCGACCGGACGGCGCAGGCGCACCACCAGCACGCCGAAGATCACCGTGGCGAACAGTCCGGTGAACACCGCGATGCTGCTGGTGATATTGCCGCCCAACTGGCGGGCGATCTGTGGGCTGGTCAAGGCATCGCTGAGGGCGGCGAGGAAGCCGATCAGGAACAGCGGCTTGGGGCAGTAGTCGCAAATGATCTGCACCGCCGGACGCTTGTGGCCCACGTTGAACATGACGATGACGCACAACAGCATTGAGGTGGAAAAGATGCCGCTGCTGGTGGCGTAGGCAAGGCACAGCGCCAGCGCGCGCCCCACGGAGGTGGCGAGAAAATGGCTGACGTACAAGGTAAGCGGCAGGCAGATCAGCGCCGGGAGCGTATAGGGCACGACGTAGCCCAGCACATCCAGCAACCGCCCGCGCCGTTCAAAAAACGCGCGCTGGCCCAGGCGTCGCACCATCATCCGGCCCAGCAAGGTCAACAGGGTAAAGGCGCCGATCCAGACGCCGGACAACAACAGGAAATCCCCAGCCACGCTCCACGGTGAGCGGGCTGACGTCTGATTGACCAGGCGCCCGACTTCGTTGGCGGCGCGGTCGGCGCGCAGACGCCACTCGTCAATGAAGTTCTGATTGAGGTCGAGCTTCTGCTGCACGTCGTCAATGCTGGAACTGATCGCGCCGAGCAGTCCGCCTTCCACCAGCAACTCCGGCTTGGCCGGGGCCTCGGCTTCGGGGGCGGTGGCGGGTGCGGTCGCCGCCGCCTGAAGTGCGCCGCTGCCGCAAAACAGCAGCGCGCCGAGTAGCCATGCAGTCTTTAGATTCAGCAAAACACCGGGCTCCTGGGAAAGGGTCTGTAAGGAACTGACGGGTTTGAGCCCTGATCGTTCCCTGTGGGAGGGGGCTCGCTCGCTCCCACACTGGATCTACTGCATTGGAAGCATGCCGTTTGTAGGAATCGGGAAACTTTCCGACAAAAATCACAGTCATCAAACCACGCACTCTTTCCCACGGACCCAACCATGGCGGCGATTCATATCGGCATATCCGGCTGGCGCTATACGCCTTGGCGCGGGGACTTCTATCCCGAGGGACTGACCCAGAAACGCGAGTTGCAGTTTGCGTCACGTGCCGTCAACAGCATCGAAATCAACGGCTCGTTCTACGCGCTGCAAACGCCCAAGCGCTACGCCGAGTGGTACGCCGATACACCCGAGGGTTTCATGTTCAGCGTCAAGGCGCCGCGTTATATCACGCACATCCTGCGGCTCAAGGATGTGCATGCGCCGCTGGCGAATTTCTTTGCATCCGGCGTGCTGGAATTGAAGGAGAAACTGGGGCCGATCCTGTGGCAATTCCCGCCCAGCTTTAAATTCGATGCGCCGCTGTTCGAAGCCTTTTTGCAGCAACTGCCCGGCGACACGCAACAGGCCGCCGCCCTCGCCCGCCAGCATGAGCCCCGCCTGAACGGCAAGGCGAGCATGCAGGCCCATGGCAAGAGAGCCCTGCGTCACGCCGTGGAAATTCGCCATAAAAGCTTCGCCGTGCCGGCGTTCGTAAAGATGCTCGAAAAATATGGCGTCGCGCTGGTGGTGGCCGATACCGCCGGCAAGTGGCCGTCTATCGAAGACGTCACCGCCACCTTCATGTACCTGCGTCTGCACGGCGACAAGCAGCTGTACGCCAGCGGCTACACCCCTCAAGCCCTCGAACGCTGGGGCGACCGCATTGAGCGGTGGGCCCATGGCAAACAACCGGAGGATGCACACTTGGTCGACCCGCAGCATAAACCCCGCACCCGCAAGCAACGCGATGTGTTCTGTTTCTTCGACAATGACCTCAAGGTGCGCGCGCCTTTCGACGCGCGCCAGTTGCTGCAGCGTTTCGGCCTGGACCAGCACCTGGCCACAGTGCCCGGACAGCTGCCTGAACCCGGGGTGCTGGCATGACCCATCCAGAACCGCTCCCGGTGGTGGCGCCGGACGTTGCCGTCGCCCGTCTTACGGTGCTCACGGTCAATATCCACAAGGGTTTCACCGCGCTGAACCGGCGTTTCATCCTGCCCGAGCTGCGCGAAGCAGTGCGCAGTGTCGGCGCCGACATGGTGTTCCTGCAGGAAATCCACGGCACCCATGAGCAGCATCCCCAGCGCTACAGCGATTGGCCGAACATGCCGCAGTACGAATTTCTCGCCGACAGTATCTGGCCGCAATTCGCCTATGGCCGCAATGCGGTCTACCCCCATGGCGACCATGGCAATGCGCTGCTGTCGAAATTCCAGATCGTGCGCTACGAGAACCTCGACATTTCCCAGAGCGGCCACGAAAACCGTGGCCTGCTGCATTGCGTGTTGCGCCTGCCCGGCAGCGGCCAGGAGGTGCATGCGATCTGCATGCACCTGGGCCTGCGCGAAGTGCATCGCCAGCAGCAACTGCGCCTGCTCGAGCAGCGCATTGGCGAAATACCCGCCGACGCGCCGCTGGTGGTCGCCGGCGACTTCAACGATTGGCGCCAGCGTGCCGACCTCAGCCAGAGCGGCCTGCAGGAAGTATTCATGCAGTCTTCGGGCAAACACGCGCGCACCTTCCCCGCGCGCTTGCCGCTGCTGGCGCTGGACCGCATCTACGTGCGCAACGTGACGGTGCATAACCCCCGCGTGCTGAATACCCGGCCCTGGTCCCACCTCTCAGACCATGTGCCGCTGTCGGTGGAGATTGAGCTATGAATATTGCGGTGGAGCATATCGCGACCGATCAGCCGCCGGATGAGGCCAAGGCCCGCGACCTGGATTACGGCTGGCAGAGTGGCAACCAGGTGGAGTTGCTGGAGAACGGCGAGGCGTACTTCCCCAGGGTCTTCGATGCCATGCGCGCGGCGCAGCGGGAGATCCTGCTGGAGACGTTTATCCTGTTCGAGGACAAGGTCGGCCATGAGCTGCAAGGCATTCTGATCGAGGCAGCCCAACGTGGCGTGAAGGTGGTGGTCAGCCTGGATGGCTTCGGCTGTGGCGAGCTGAGCGCGGTGTTTCTTGCAGCGCTGGCAGATGCCGGGGTGATGGTGCAGATGTTCGACCCGGCGTCCAAGACCCTGGGCATTCGCACCAACTGGTTTCGCCGCCTGCACCGCAAGATCGTGGTGGTGGATGCCGAGGTCGCGTTTATTGGCGGGATCAACTTTTCGGCCGACCATCTGGGCGATTTCGGCCCCGAGGCCAAGCAGGATTATTCGGTGCAGGTGACAGGCCCGGCGGTGGCCGACCTGCATCACTTTGCCCTGGCGCAAAGCGGTCGTCAGGTGCGCACGCGGCGTGGCTGGCGTCGTCGCCAGCAGCGGCCTTCGCCGTGGGCCACCGACAGCGGTGAGGGCCTGGTTCGCCTGATCTATCGCGACAACCTGCAGCATCGCGACGACATCGAAGAAGCGTATATCTACGCCCTGAGCCAGGCGAAAAAACGCGCGGTGATCGCCAATGCGTATTTCTTCCCCGGTTACCGTTTGCTGCGCGAAATTCGCAATGCGGCACGGCGCGGCGTGCAGGTGCAGTTGATCATGCAGGGCCAGCCCGATGTACTGCTGGCCAAACTGGCGGCGCGCATGCTCTACGACTATCTGCTCAAGGACGGCGTGGTGATCCACGAATACTGCCAGCGCCCGCTGCACGGCAAGGTGGCGCTGGTGGACGACGACTGGAGCACGGTGGGTTCGAGCAACCTCGACCCGTTGAGCCTGGCGCTGAACCTGGAGGCCAACGTGCTGATTCGCGACCGCGCGTTCAATCAGCAGCTGTACGACAGCCTGGAAACCCTCAGCAAAAACCACTGCCAGGTCATCCCGGCAAAGCACAAGCCGCGCCTGTGGCTGTGGCGCCTGACCGTCGGCTTCCTGGTGTTCCATGTGATGCGCCACTTCCCGGCGCTGACCGGCTGGCTGCCAGCGCACAAACCCCGCTTGAAACCTTTCGAGAGCCAGGCCCATGACTGACCACACAGGCTCACGCTTCAAGCGCTGGAAGAAGCCACTGACCATCGCCTTCTTCCTGCTGTTGATTGTGCTGTTCACCCTGCTTGCGCGGCGGATCGACTGGAGCGAAGTGATCCAGACCCTGGGCGATTTCAAATGGCGCACCTTGCTGATCGCCGCCGGGCTGACCTTGTGCAGTTTTCTGGTGTACGCGTGCTTCGACCTGATCGGCCGCACCTACATCGGCCAGCCATTGCGCTGGAAGCAGATTTTGCCGGTGGGCTTTATCAGCTATGCGTTCAACCTGAACCTGAGCGCGTGGGTCGGCGGGATCGCCATGCGTTATCGGTTGTATTCGCGGCTGGGGGTGAGCACCGGCAATATCGCCAAGATCCTCGGGCTGAGCCTGGCGACCAACTGGTTCGGCTACATGGCCCTGGCCGGGGTGGTGTTCAGCAGCGGGCTGGTGACCATGCCACCGGGATGGAAGGTCAGCACGACGGCCTTGCAGGGGATTGGCGCGCTGCTGGTGCTGGTCAGCCTGGGCTACCTGGCGGCCTGTCAGTTCTCGAAGAAGCGCGCGTGGTCGATTCGCGGCATCGAGATCAACCTGCCTTCGCTGCGCATGGCGTGCCTGCAATTGGCGCTGGGCGCATTGAACTGGTCGCTGATGGCGGCGGTGATTTTCACCCTGCTGCCTGCCAAGCTGGATTACCCGCTGGTGTTGGGGGTGTTGCTGATCAGCGCGATTGCCGGGGTGGTGACGCATATCCCGGCCGGGCTTGGGGTGCTCGAGGCGGTGTTTATCGGGCTGTTGCAACATGAGGCGTCGCGGGGCAGTTTGTTGGCGGGGTTGATTGCGTATCGGGCGATTTATTTTATTTGCCCGTTGCTGATTGCGTTGGTGATGTACCTGGGCGTGGAGGCGAAGGCCAAGGCGCTGCGGGTGAAGAAGACGCCGGCTTGATTGTGGGTGATTGACATACCGCCATCGGGAGCAAGCCCCCTCCCACACGTTGAATGCATTTCAAATGTGGAAGGGGCTTGCTCCCGATGACGGTTATCGAGCCTGGATAATGCTCAACCGTTCACCCACCACCATCTCGGTAATCCAGTCCACCAGGATCGAGGTATAGGCCTGCTGCGACACCGGATCGCTCAACGAATGGTCGGCGCCATCGATGATGCGGTGCGTCAGGGAATGGGTCTGCTGACACGCCGCGCGGTAACTCATGATGGTGGCGTGGGGCACGTGGTCGTCGGTTTCCGACTCGACGATCAACACATCACCGGTAAACGCCGAACAGGCGTGCAAGGCGCGATTGGTGTCGGCACGCACCAGGGTGCTGCGGTAATCCATCAGGTCCATCTTGTTCAGGTCACGCTTGGGCTTGAGCCATTCTTCGTCGCGGTACAGCGCCGGCACGCGCAGCGCCAGCCAGCGTACCGGGCGCAATGAGGTGAGAATCGCCGCGAGGTAGCCGCCATAGCTGGTGCCCACCACCGCCACGGCCGAGGTGTCGATGGCCGGGTGGGCGAGCAGACGGTCGTAGGCCGCCAGCAGGTCGCGCAGGTTGTCTTCGCGGGTCACGCGGGCCAGCGGAATGCCGGCGCCGGCATGGCCGCGCAGGTCGAAGGTCAGGCACACGCAGCCCAGACCTGCGATGCCTTTAGCGCGTTCCAGGTCGCGTTCCTGGCTGCCGCCCCAGCCGTGCACGAACAACACGCCGGGGACTTTGGATTTGGGACTGAGGAATGTCCCGCTCATGTGTTCGTCGTCTATCTCGATTGCAATGCTTTCGCTTCTAGCCGTCATAAGATTTAACCGTTACGTACTTGAGAAGAAAGTCGCTGTTTTCGGCCGGGCCGCGATACACCTCGATGGCCTGCGCCGGAAGCGGCTGGTCCTCGTAGGTTTCCACCGATGACACATGAATGGCTTTGAGGCCCGGGTGGTTGATGAAACTTTGCAGCGCCGCGACTTCCGCGCTGCTGGCCCCGCCCATGCGCCAGGATTGTTCGAGCACGCCGCTAAGGCGCTGGCCGTCGCTGTCCAGGCCCTGGGCGATGTCGTAATTGCGCCGCGAGGCATAGAACCCAGGGTAGGCCTCATCGGCGGCGCTGTCGAAAACCTGGGCCTGTTCGATGGCTTCACGCACGTCGACGGGCAGGCCGAGGGCGAGCAGGTCGTCGTAGTCGCCGGGCACCACGATCAGGTCGGAGCCGCCGTACACCTCATCACCGTTTGCGTCATGCGTGAGGTATTGCTCGCCGCAGTAGCTGAACACATGGTCGCCGATATAGCTCTGGCCCACGCTGTGGGTGATCACCTCGTGCAAGTCCTGCTCAAGCACTGCGCCATCGCTGAACAATTGCTCGGCGCCGTCCCGTTTGAGCAGCGCATCGAACTCATCAAGGCTGCGAATGACTTCCTGGCCGCGCCCGGCGCAGGCATGCACCGGTTTCAGGCGAATCGGCCCGCTGTAGAGCAGGCGCTCAGCGGCGGCACGGGCGTCCTGCAAGGCGAATACGCTGAGGCCGTCGAGCACGACGGGCCTGACAAGTTCGCAGAACAACGGCGACCAGCCCTCCGGCGCCGTTGCATCGGGCCCGAGCAGGCCATGGCTGATGGCTTTGGTGCAGATGAAGTCGTGATCGACATAACCGCCCCACAGGTCTTCGGGGCCCTGGATGTTGAGCGCGCGGGCCTGGGCCGGACCCACCAGCGTCTGCGTGGGCAGTATGTAAAGTTCGCGGCCGGCATGGACCTTGGGATCGAAGCTGCCGCCGAACTCCAGCCCCAGTATCTGCGCCAGCCAACGGGCCAGTGCACGGTTGGTTTCCACTTCATGCTGCGGCGCGCCCTCTCTTGTGGAGTGAGCGACCACCAGTTTCCTGCGTTGAGTCGCGTTCATGCGGCCCCCTTGCTTCCTGCCAGGTATGTAAATGAGAGGTTGCAGGGATCAGGCCAAGGCGCGGTTGAGGCGCAGGGTTTTAAAATCAATCAGTTGCCGAATGGGCGATAGCAGTTGGCCTGTTTTATTTTGCACGACGCCACGTGCAGGGCGTGGCGTTCTGCACGATTCACCGCCACAAGGAGCGCGCCAATCCAGTGGGCGAAAGGCCAGGGCGCCAGCTAAGATAGCGGTCTGCTCAACTCATCACGAGGCAATACCCATGGCCAAGCAGGCGCTCATTCTGATCGATATCCAGAACGACTACTTCCCCCAGGGCAAGTGGCCGCTCGTCGACGTGGACGCGGCGGCGGACAAGGCGGCGCAGGTGCTGCAGGCGTTTCGTCAGGCGGGCGATGCCGTGATTCACGTGCGCCATGAATTCACCGCCGAGGATGCGCCCTTCTTCACTCCAGGCTCGGAAGGCGCGCAGTTGCACCCCAAGGCACTCAACGAAGGCAGCGAGCCGGTGGTGCTTAAACATTTCGTGAATGCGTTTCGCGAAGCCGATCTGCGCGCTCTGCTGGAACGACGCAGCATCACCGACGTGGTGGTGGTCGGCAGCATGAGCCATATGTGCATCGATGCGGGGGTGCGCGCAGCGGCGGACCTGGGCTACAAGGTCACGGTGATCCACGATGCCTGCGCCACGCGGGATCTTGAATTCAATGGCAAGGTCATCCCGGCGACGCAGGTGCATGATGCATACATGGCGGCGCTGGCGTTCGGTTATGCGAGCGTGGTGTCGGCGGATGAGTACCTGAAGGCGCAGACGGCGGCCGTGTGACCGCCCTGTGAAGCGTCAGCGAGTGGCGATGATGAACAGGCGCGGAAATGGCAACAGCACGCTGCCGTCGCTCAGGGCTGGGTAGGCTTTGGTAATCCTCGTCTGGTATTCGCGTAGGAACGCGGCCTTTTCGTCATCGCTCAAAGGCGCGAGAAACGGCCGCAACCCCGAGCCCTTGAACCATTCCACTACCGCCGCGTGGTCGGCCAGCGGGTGCTGGTAGGTGGTGCGCCAAACATCCACGGTGCTGCAATGCTGGCTCAGCAACTCGTAGTAGTAGCTCGCGGGGTGACGCGGATTGTGCTTGAACGCTCCGATCTTCGCCGACCAGGGCCCCTGTGCCGCCACGTCGCGGGCCAGTTGGTGGGCAGGCTCGTCGAGGTTATCCGGCGTTTGCACCGCCAGCGTGCCGCCCGGCGTCAGATGACTGACCAGGTGCGGGTAGAGCGTGGCGTGGTCGGGCAGCCATTGCAGAGAGGCGTTGGCGAGAATCACATCGAATTGCCGCGCCGGGTTCCAGGCGCCGATATCCGCCAGCTCGAAATCAAGGTTAGGCAGACGCTGACGGGCGTCGAGCAACATGTCATCGGAACTGTCCATGCCGGTGACCTGCGCCTGCGGATAGCGCTCGGCCAACACCTGCGTTGAGTTACCGGGGCCGCAGCCCAGGTCGACGGCGCTGTGCACGTCGACATTCGGGATGGCCGCGACCAGATCGCGGACGGGACGGGTACGTTGTTGCTCGAACAAGGTGTATTGCTTGGCAGACCAGGTCATCGCGGTTTTCCTTCTGCGTGGTGTAAAAACTGCACCAGTCTGCCAGAACTCATTCACACGACGGCTGCCAATAAATGCGTCCTTTTGTTTCCCTACAGTTTGAACCGCGAAACCACCGTACGCAGCTCCCCCGCCAGCAACGACAGCTCCTGCGCCGTCGCAGCGTTGTCTTCGATGCCCTCCATCAACGTGATACTGCCGTTGCGAATTTCGGTCACGTTGCGGTTGATGTCTTCGGACACGGCGTGTTGCTGCACCGCTGCGCTGGCGATCTGCGTGTTCATGCCGACGATCTGGTCAACGCCATCATTGATTGCATCCAGGCTGGTCGAGGCTTGTTGAGCAGACTCGAGACAGGCCTGCGCGCGCAACTTGCCCGACTTCATCTGCTCCACGGCCGCGGACGTCGCCAGTTGCAGCTCCTGGATAATGGTGCGGATTTCTTCGGTTGAGTTCTGCGTGCGCGAGGCCAGGGTTCGGACCTCGTCCGCCACCACCGCAAAGCCGCGGCCCTGCTCACCGGCACGGGCCGCCTCGATGGCGGCATTCAACGCCAGCAGGTTGGTTTGATCGGCGATGTTACGGATCACTTCAATAACCCCGCCGATCTGCTGGCTGTGCTGGGCTAGCGCGGAGACTTTCTGCGCGCTGCGCTCCACTTCTTCGGCCAGGGCTTCGATGGTGACGCGGGTTTCCTGCATCTTCGCAAGGCCTGCGATCGAAGACTGACTGGCATGCCCGGCGGCATGGGCGGCGCCCTCGGTGTTCTGCGCCACATCGGCAACGCTGGCGGTCATCTCGTTGATGGCCGTGGCGACTTGCTCGGTTTCGCTTTGCTGCACATTCATCGAGCGTTTGGCCACGTCGATAGACACGCCCATGCGCGCGGCCGCCTCGGACACCGATTGCGAACTGCGCTCAACCTGCGCCAGCGACGCACTGAAGGCCTGCACCATCGCGTTGAGAGCGTTGCCCACGTCGGCCATTTCATCGTTGCCGCGCACCGGAATGCGCGTGCTCAGGTCGCCCTGGGCAATCAGCTGCGTGGCACTCAACACATCGTTGAGGGTGCGCCGCATGGCGCTGTAGATGCCGCTGAAGGCGTACACCAGCAACAGGCCAAGCCCGGCCAGCATGCCGAGGATGAGCAGGCGCTCTGCGCTTTTTTCCTGGACACGGCGTTCGAGTCTCTTCAACAGCGCGTCTTGCAGGGTGTCCTGCGCCTTGTACAACTCGGCGACTACCGCGTTGCCCTTGGCCGGCAGGTTCTGCACGCCACTGATGGTGTCGGTGGTGGAGCCAATCATCAGATCAAGATCGGCGCGAAAACCCTCCAGGCTCGCAAAGGCACTGGTAATCGGTGCCTGAATGCGATCGGCCAGGGCCGGCTCGCGACGACGCAAAAGGTCCAGGCTCTGCTGGAGCTCCTTGTGGATCATCACCTCGTTCTTGAGCATCGCCCTGATCACGCCACGCGTGCCCGGGCTCAATACCTGCCCCTCATGCAGCCCACTGACCAGACCGCGCAATTGGCCGACGATATTGATCTGGCGCGGCAACCGCAAGGTGCTCTGGTCGATCATGAACAGCGAGGCAAAGTCTTCATCGAGCACCATGCCCGAGGTGGCCGATACGTAATAAACGAAGTTCAGGGTTTCGGTGAGTTGATCGTTCCACTCGTCGAAGGTAGTGCTCGGGTTGGCGTCGCCCTTGGCCAGCTCAATCAGGCGCTGCGCCCCGGCACGCAGGCGCTGCACGCGGTCACCGGTTTCGAGCTGGGCGTTGAACTGGCGGTCGGTGGTGGCCAGTTTAGAAAACGCGTCTTCCAGCTTTGCCTGGTTGGCGGAAAGATCGGGCTGCGCGCTCTTGTCACCGCTGAGCAGGCGGTTGGTGAGTGCGCGTTGCAACATCGACAAGCGCAGCACAGGGGTCACGTCCAACAGGTAGCGTTGGCCCGATTGTTCGGAGCGGATGACTTCTAGACTGTCGTTGATCTGGTGGACGATACGGGAGCCAAGCAGCACCAGAGGGATCAGGACGATGATTGCCAGCACGCCGAATTTGGTGGGGAAACGTAAACGGCTGGCCAGGTGTACGGCAGGAGCAAGGATATTCATACAGTTCTCACAGCCCGCAATGGGACAGTTTGTGGAAGGTTTATAGGTGAGAACTGTCCGTTTTCTCTCAAATGCCTGGCTCTGTCTGGCACATTTGGCTAATCACGCTGTGCATGTAACTAATCGTTTCATGCTCGGTGTCGGCATTGAGATTGAGAACTTTAAGAAAAGTTGTACATTTTTTTATATTTGTACAACTCTGGAACGCTTGAAGAAAAGTGATGTCGCGTTGATATCAACGCTGTGTGACGATTTTGTGCAGGAGAATGGCGGCGAGCGTTGCGACTATTTGAGCGCATACGAAAACGCCCCTGGGATTTTGCAATCCGCAGGGGCGTTGGGATCAACTGAGCGCTGGGTGCCAGCGCGGGCGTCGATCAGAACGGAATATCGTCATCAAAGCTGTCGAAATCCGGAGCCGGCTGTGGCGCGGCCTGTTGTGGCGCTGGACGCGACTCACGCTGTGGCTGCTGGCTTGGCTGTGGACGCGACTGCTGTGGACGCGGTGCCGAGTTGGACATGCCGCCCTGGCCCTGTTGGTCGCCCTGTGGACGGCCGCCCAGCAGTTGCATGGTGCCTTGCATGTCGACCACGATTTCAGTGGTGTAACGCTTGATACCGTCCTTTTCCCACTCGCGGGTCTGCAGTTTGCCTTCGATGTAGACCTGCGAACCTTTGCGCAGGTATTCACCGGCGATTTCGGCAACCTTGCCGAACATCGACACACGGTGCCATTCGGTTTTCTCGACCTTCTGGCCGGTCTGCTTGTCGGTCCACTGTTCGCTGGTCGCCAGACTCAGGTTGGTCACGGCGTTACCGTTAGGCAGGTAGCGAACTTCGGGATCCTGGCCGCATGTACCGACCAATATGACTTTGTTAACCCCACGGGCCATAACGTTCTCCTAGGCTGGGCGCGCTGTCGGCACTGGGTTGACCAGTTGCTCGAGCGTCGCGCGATCCAATAATTCGGTGTCCAATTTAATGTAAATGGCCGCCTCTTCAGCGACCACTACTGCATCCGTTACTCCAACGACGGCCTTCAGGCGCTCTGCCAGACCGGCTTCGCGCATCGCCTCGGGCGACAGCGGTAAACGCAGACTGGTGACGTAGGGAGGTTCGCGCATGGTAACAGCAAAGGCCAGCCAAAGTGCAGCCAGCCCGGCGCATCCGAGGAACACAACCGACAGACCGCCATGCTGGAACATCCAGCCGCCCATGATGCCGCCCAACGCGGAACCGAGGAACTGGCTGGTGGAATACACCCCCATCGCCGTGCCCTTGCCTCCGGCCGGTGAAACCTTACTAATCAGCGAAGGCAATGACGCCTCCAGCAGGTTGAACGCGGTGAAGAACACCACCGTGCCGCTCACCAGCGCCCGCAGGCTGTCGCCGAACTGCCAGAAGAATAGTTCAGTGAGCATCAATGTCGCGACGGCGCCGAGCAGAACTCGTTTCATTTTGCGTTTCTTCTCGCCATAGATGATGAACGGGATCATGGCGAAGAACGAAATCAACAACGCAGTGAGATAGACCCACCAGTGCTGCTCCTTGGGCAGACCGGCTTTTTCCACCAGCGCCAGGGGCAAGGCGACGAAGCTGCACATCAGCATGGCGTGCAACACGAAGATACCTAAATCCAGGCGCAGCAGGTCCGGATGCTTGAGCGTCGGCAGCAGCGCCTTGCGCGCCACACCGGACTCACGGTGCTGCAAGGTGCCGGTAGAGCGCGGCACCATGAACGCGACGATGACAATGCCGATCAGCGCCATGCCGCCGGTGGCCAGGAACAGCCCATGCAGGCCGAACGCACTGGTCAGCAGCGGGCCGACCACCATGGCCACGGCGAACGACAGCCCGATAGTCATCCCGATCATTGCCATGGCCTTGGTGCGATGTTGTTCGCGGGTCAGGTCCGAGAGCAGCGCCATGACCGCCGCGGAAATCGCGCCAGCGCCCTGCAGGATGCGTCCGGCGATCACGCCCCAGATCGAATCGGCCTGGGCCGCGAGCACGCTGCCGAGCGCGAAGACGATCAGGCCGAGGTAGATCACGGGGCGGCGGCCGATGCGGTCGGAAATGATCCCGAACGGAATCTGAAAAATGGCCTGGGTCAGACCGTAGGCGCCAATCGCCAGGCCGATGAGTGCGGGGGTCGCTCCTGCGAGATCCATTCCATAGGTCGCCAGCACCGGCAACACCATAAACATGCCAAGCATACGGAAGGCGAACACCAGGGCCAGACCGCTTGCCGCTCGGGTCTCGCCGCTACTCATGCGTTCGCTGTGGGGATCGTGCATGGAAAAACCTCGTGTGAACCGGCGGCGATTCTACCAGTCCCATCGATTGAGAGGGTATATGCGGCGCTTTGCCGCGCAGCTTTCATGCAAGGCTGCAAGCGGCCTTTTGACAGTGTATATTCATCCAGTCTTTAGCCGTATACTCCGGCATTATTTACGCCCGCCGTGCGAGGCCATCTTGGACAAGATCCTGATTCGTGGGGCTAGAACCCACAACCTGAAGAACATTGACCTGACCCTGCCCCGGGACAAACTGATCGTCATCACCGGCCTGTCCGGCTCGGGCAAATCGTCCCTGGCGTTCGACACGCTGTATGCCGAAGGCCAGCGTCGCTACGTGGAATCGCTGTCGGCCTATGCCCGCCAGTTCCTGTCGATGATGGAAAAACCCGACGTCGACACCATTGAAGGCTTGTCGCCGGCCATTTCCATCGAACAGAAATCGACCTCCCACAACCCGCGCTCCACCGTGGGCACCATCACCGAAATCTACGACTACCTGCGTCTGCTGTACGCGCGCGTGGGTATTCCCCGCTGCCCGGATCACGACATTCCGCTGGAAGCCCAGACCGTCAGCCAGATGGTCGACCTGGTGCTGGCCCTGCCGGAAGGCGCCAAGCTGATGCTGCTGGCGCCGGTGATTCGCGAGCGCAAGGGTGAACACCTTTCTGTTTTCGAAGAGCTGCGTGCCCAGGGTTTCGTGCGCGCGCGGATCAACGGCAAGCTCTATGAGCTGGACGAAGCGCCGAAGCTCGACAAGCAGAAGAAGCACTCCATCGATGTGGTGGTCGACCGCTTCAAGGTGCGCGCTGACCTGCAGCAGCGCCTGGCAGAGTCTTTTGAGACCGCACTGAAGCTGGCGGACGGTATCGCCCTGGTGGCGCCGATGGACGACGAGCCGGGCGAAGAGATCATCTTCTCCGCACGCTTCGCCTGCCCGGTCTGCGGGCATGCCATCAGCGAGCTGGAACCCAAGTTGTTTTCCTTCAACAACCCGGCCGGCGCCTGCCCGACCTGTGACGGCCTGGGGGTGAAGCAGTTCTTCGACATCAAGCGCCTGGTCAATGGGGAACTGACACTGGCCGAGGGGGCGATACGCGGCTGGGACCGGCGCAACGTCTATTACTTCCAGATGCTTGGCTCGTTGGCGTCTCACTACAAGTTCAGCCTTGAAGTGCCCTTCAACCAACTGCCGGCAGAGCAGCAGAAGGTCATCCTCACCGGCAGCGGCTCGCAGAACGTCGATTTCAAATACCTCAACGATCGAGGCGATATCGTCAAGCGCTCACACCCGTTCGAGGGCATCGTACCGAACCTGGAACGTCGCTACCGTGAGACTGAATCGGCGAGTGTGCGTGAAGAGCTGGCGAAGTTCCTCAGCACCCAGCCTTGCCCGGACTGCCGTGGCACTCGCCTGCGCCGCGAAGCGCGCCACGTGTGGGTGGGAGAAAAGACCTTGCCAGCGGTGACCGGCCTGCCGATCGGTGATGCCTGTGAATACTTTGGCGGACTCAAACTGACCGGCCGCCGTGGGGAAATTGCCGACAAGATCCTCAAGGAAATCCGCGAGCGCCTGCAGTTTCTGGTCAACGTTGGGCTCGATTACCTGTCGCTGGATCGCAGCGCAGACACGCTGTCGGGCGGTGAGGCACAGCGGATCCGCCTGGCCAGTCAGATTGGCGCGGGTCTGGTCGGCGTGTTGTACATTCTTGATGAGCCATCCATTGGCTTGCACCAGCGCGACAACGACCGTCTGCTGGGAACGTTGAAACACCTGCGCGATATCGGCAATACCGTGATCGTGGTAGAGCACGATGAAGACGCGATTCGTCTGGCGGACTATGTGGTCGATATCGGCCCGGGGGCCGGCGTGCATGGCGGGCACATTGTCGCCGAAGGCACACCTGCCGAAGTCATGGCTCACCCGGACTCGCTGACCGGCAAGTACCTGTCTGGCCGCGTGAAGATCCAGGTACCAGCCAAGCGTACGCCGCGTAACAAGAAGATGGCGCTGCACCTCAAGGGCGCGCGTGGCAACAACTTGCGCAATGTCGACCTGGAAATCCCGCTGGGCCTGCTGACCTGCGTTACCGGCGTGTCCGGCTCGGGCAAGTCCACGCTGATCAATAACACGCTGTTTCCGTTAAGCGCGACGGCCCTCAATGGCGCGACCACGCTGGAAGCCGCAGCGCATGACAGCATCAAGGGCCTGGAGCATCTGGACAAGGTGGTGGATATCGACCAAAGCCCGATTGGCCGTACGCCGCGCTCCAATCCAGCCACCTATACCGGGTTGTTCACGCCGATTCGCGAATTGTTCGCCGGCGTGCCGGAATCCCGTTCGCGGGGCTATGGGCCTGGGCGTTTCTCGTTCAACGTCAAGGGCGGTCGCTGCGAGGCTTGCCAGGGCGATGGTCTGATCAAGGTGGAGATGCACTTCCTGCCGGACATCTACGTGCCATGCGACGTGTGCAAGAGCAAGCGCTATAACCGCGAAACCCTTGAGGTGAAGTACAAGGGCAAGAACATCCACGAAACCCTGGAAATGACGATCGAGGAAGCGCGGGAGTTCTTCGACGCGGTTCCGGCGCTGGCGCGCAAGCTGCAGACGCTGATGGATGTGGGTTTGTCGTACATCAAGCTGGGCCAGTCGGCGACCACGCTGTCTGGTGGCGAGGCGCAACGGGTGAAGCTGTCTCGCGAGCTGTCCAAGCGCGACACGGGTAAAACCTTGTATATCCTCGATGAGCCCACCACAGGCCTGCACTTTGCGGATATCCAGCAGTTGCTGGATGTGTTGCACCGCTTGCGCGATCACGGCAACACGGTGGTGGTGATTGAGCACAACCTCGATGTGATCAAAACCGCAGACTGGCTGGTGGACCTGGGGCCGGAAGGCGGCTCCAAGGGGGGTCAGATTATTGCGGTGGGTACGCCGGAGCAAGTCTCCGAGATGTCGCAATCACACACCGGTTACTACTTGAAACCGTTGTTGGCGCGCGACAGGGCCTGATGGATCGGCCAATAAAAAGCCCCTGTCACCTCATCGGTGTCAGGGGCTTTTTACCGTCTGACGTCAGAACTGCGATTGCAGGTAATTTTCCAGACCAATCAGCTTGATCAGGCCCAGCTGCTTTTCGAGCCAGTAAGTGTGATCTTCTTCGGTGTCATTCAACTGCACCCGCAGGATTTCCCGGGTGACATAGTCGTTGTGCTGCTCGCACAGTTCGATGCCTTTGCAGAGCGCGGCACGCACCTTGTACTCAAGGCGCAAATCGGCGGCGAGCATGTCAGGCACCGTGGTACCCACGTCCAGGTCGTCAGGACGCATGCGTGGCGTGCCTTCGAGCATCAGAATGCGGCGCATCAAAGCGTCGGCGTGCTGTGCCTCTTCTTCCATTTCGTGATTGATACGCTCGTAGAGCTCGGTAAAGCCCCAGTCTTCGTACATGCGCGAGTGGATGAAGTATTGGTCACGAGCTGCCAGTTCGCCCGTCAGCAACGTGTTGAGGTAATCGATTACGTCGGGGTGACCTTGCATCGCCCTACATCTCCCTGCTTGAAAGTCTGTAGTTTGAACCATGCCGACGTTCTGGTCACGAGACCAACGGCAGAAAAGTGAAGATTTCCTGAGAAAAGTGGCTGAAATAACGCAAAAACCGCCCAAATGAGGGCGGTTCTGCTTATCGTTTAGAGTTAGTTAAGCGATACACCCAGTGCGGTTGCGATTGCTTCTCCATAAGCAGGATCTGCCTTGTAGAAGTGCTGCAACTGACGCTGAACTACCTCACTGGATACACCCGCCATTGCACCGGCGATGTTGCTGGTAAGCAGCGCTCTCTGATCGTCGGTCATCAGGCGGAACAATGCACCGGCGTGGCTGTAGTAATCGGTGTCTTCGCGGTGATCGTGGCGATCAGCCGTACCGTTCAGTGCCAGAGCAGGCTCAGCGTACTGCGGCGCTTGTTTGGGAGCATCGGCGTAGCTGTTGGGCTCGTAGTTGGGTGCCGAGCCACCGTTGCTGCCAAACGCCATTGAGCCGTCGCGCTGATAGCTGTTCACCTGATTGCGTGGAGCATTCACCGGCAACTGCTGGTGATTGGTACCGACACGGTAGCGATGAGCATCGGCATAAGCGAAGACGCGACCTTGCAGCATGCGGTCTGGGGATAACCCCACACCTGGCACCATGTTGCTTGGGCCGAAGGCGGCCTGCTCTACCTCAGCGAAGTAGTTCTGCGGGTTGCGGTTGAGTTCCAGCTCGCCGACTTCGATCAGCGGGAATTCCTTTTGCGACCAAGTCTTGGTCACGTCGAAAGGGTTCTCGTAGTGAGCGTTGGCCTGGGCCTCAGTCATGATCTGAATGCAGACGCGCCATTTCGGGAAATCACCGCGCTCGATTGCGCCAAACAGGTCGCGCTGGGCGTAATCAGGGTCGGTGCCCGCCAGGCGAGCAGCTTCAGCCGGCGCCAGGTTTTTGATGCCCTGTTGGGTTTTGTAATGCCACTTGACCCAGTGACGCTCGCCCCGGGCGTTGATCAGGCTGTAAGTATGGCTGCCGAAGCCGTGCATGTGACGGTAGCCGTCCGGGATACCACGGTCGGAAAACAGAATGGTGACTTGGTGCAGCGCCTCGGGGGAGTGCGACCAAAAGTCCCACATCATCTGGGCGCTTTTCAAGTTGCTCTGCGGCAGACGTTTTTGAGTGTGGATAAAATCCGGGAATTTCAGCGGGTCACGGATGAAGAACACGGGCGTGTTATTGCCCACAATGTCCCAGTTACCTTCTTCGGTGTAGAACTTCAAGGCAAAACCGCGCGGATCACGCTCGGTATCCGCAGAACCACGTTCACCCCCCACAGTAGAGAATCGCAGGAACGTAGGCGTTTGCTTGCCGACCGATTCGAACAGCTTGGCGCTGGTGTATTGAGTGATGTCCTGGGTAACGGTGAACGTGCCGTACGCGCCCGAACCCTTGGCGTGGACGCGACGTTCAGGGATGTTCTCGCGATTGAAGTGAGCGAGTTTTTCGATCAGGTGAAAATCATCGAGCAGCAACGGACCACGTGGCCCCGCCGAGCGGGAATTCTGGTTATCCGCGACGGGCGCGCCGCTGGCGGTGGTAAGGATTTTGTTCTGGCTCATGCTCAATCTTCCTCAGGTCAGTCATGGAACTGCCGGCTAATCGGCTTGGAAGGAGTATCGACCATCAAGATGACACCATCAAATTCATTAAATCATGGTCTTTGATAGAAAATAACTAACGCGTCACAGCACAAATAGATATCGGCTTGTAAGCGCGGCAGTCTGATGAGGATAGTGGGTTTATTTACGCCCACAAAAAACCGGGCACTAGGCCCGGTTCTTCGATACAGCTTGTCGTCTTACTCGGCGCTTACAGCTTCGCCGGCAGTAGCACGATCAACCAACTCGACATACGCCATAGGCGCGTTGTCGCCAGCGCGGAAACCGCACTTGAGGATGCGCAGGTAGCCACCCTCACGGGTAGCATAACGCTTGCCCAGGTCGTTGAAGAGCTTACCAACGATAGCTTTCGAGCGAGTACGGTCGAAAGCCAGACGGCGGTTAGCCAGGCTGTCTGTCTTGGCCAAAGTGATCAGCGGCTCAGCAACGCGACGCAGTTCTTTAGCTTTCGGCAGTGTAGTTTTGATCAGCTCGTGCTCGAACAGCGACACCGCCATGTTTTGAAACATGGCCTTGCGGTGCGAGCTGGTACGGCTCAGGTGACGACCACTTTTACGATGACGCATGGTTCATTCCTTACCAAACTCACGTTCGGTGATTACGACGATCAGGCAGTCGCCTTGTCGTCCTTCTTAAGACTTGCAGGCGGCCAGTTGTCGAGGCGCATGCCGAGGGACAGACCGCGGGAGGCCAGAACGTCCTTGATTTCAGTCAAGGATTTCTTGCCCAGGTTCGGAGTCTTCAACAGTTCTACTTCGGTACGCTGAATCAGGTCGCCGATGTAGTAAATGTTTTCCGCCTTAAGGCAGTTAGCCGAACGTACAGTCAGTTCCAGATCGTCAACCGGGCGAAGCAGGATCGGATCGATCTCGTCTTCCTGCTCGATTACCACTGGTTCGCTGTCACCTTTGAGGTCGACGAACGCAGCCAACTGCTGTTGCAGAATGGTTGCAGCGCGGCGGATAGCCTCTTCAGGATCCAGAGTACCGTTGGTTTCCAGATCAATAACCAGCTTGTCCAGGTTAGTACGCTGCTCGACACGGGCGTTTTCCACCACGTATGCGATACGGCGAACCGGGCTGAACGAAGAGTCAAGCTGCAAGCGACCAATGCTGCGGCTTTCATCTTCATCGCTCTGACGCGAGTCGGCCGGTTCATAACCACGACCACGAGCTACAGTGAGCTTCATGTTCAGGGCGCCGTTAGACGCCAGGTTAGCGATTACGTGATCGGGGTTAACGATCTCGACATCATGATCCAGCTGAATATCGGCAGCGGTAACCACCCCCGAACCCTTCTTCGACAAGGTCAGCGTAACTTCGTCACGACCGTGCAGCTTGATAGCCAGACCTTTAAGGTTCAACAGGATTTCAATTACGTCTTCCTGTACACCTTCGATGGCGCTGTACTCGTGGAGCACACCGTCAATCTCGGCCTCGACTACTGCACAGCCGGGCATTGAGGACAACAGGATGCGTCGCAGCGCGTTGCCCAGGGTGTGGCCAAAACCACGCTCGAGAGGCTCGAGAGTGATCTTGGCGCGGGTTGGACTGACAACCTGCACATCAATGTGGCGGGGTGTCAGGAACTCATTTACCGAAATCTGCATGGATGCACCTATTTTCTAGCCCTTACTTGGAGTAGAGCTCGACAATCAGGCTTTCGTTGATGTCGGCGGACAGATCACTGCGAGCAGGAACGTTCTTGAAAACGCCCGACTTCTTCTCAGTGTCTACTTCTACCCATTCTACGCGGCCACGTTGGGCACACAGATCGAGAGCTTGGACAATGCGAAGTTGGTTTTTTGCTTTCTCGCGAATCGCGACCACGTCACCAGCACGAACCTGGTAAGACGGTACGTTAACGGTTTGGCCGTTTACGCTGACGGATTTGTGCGATACCAGCTGACGGGATTCGGCGCGAGTCGAACCAAAGCCCATACGGTATACAACGTTGTCCAGACGGCATTCGAGCAGTTGCAGCAGGTTTTCACCGGTTGCACCTTTCTTGCCAGCAGCTTCTTTGTAGTAGCCGCTGAACTGACGCTCGAGAACGCCGTAGATACGACGTACCTTCTGCTTTTCACGCAGTTGGGTGCCGTAGTCGGACTGGCGACCGCGGCGTTGGCCGTGGATACCAGGTGCTGCTTCAATGTTGCACTTCGATTCGATCGCGCGCACGCCGCTCTTCAGAAAGAGATCGGTGCCTTCACGACGAGCGAGTTTGCATTTTGGACCAATGTAACGAGCCATTCTTTACAATCTCCTGGATTACACGCGGCGCTTCTTCGGCGGACGGCACCCGTTGTGCGGGATTGGCGTCACGTCGGTGATGCTGGCGATCTTATAGCCACAGCCGTTCAAAGCACGGACAGCAGACTCACGACCTGGACCTGGACCCTTGACGTTAACGTCGAGGTTTTTCAGGCCATATTCCAGCGCAGCTTGACCAGCACGTTCAGCAGCTACTTGAGCAGCAAACGGGGTGGACTTGCGGGAACCGCGGAAACCCGAACCACCGGAGGTAGCCCAAGAAAGCGCGTTACCTTGACGGTCGGTGATGGTCACGATTGTGTTGTTAAAAGATGCATGGATGTGGGCGATGCCATCAACCACTGTCTTTTTAACTTTTTTACGAGGACGAGCAGCAGGTTTTGCCATGATAATTTTCCTGTCGATTCGCGTGGGCGATTACTTGCGGATCGGCTTACGCGGACCTTTACGGGTACGCGCGTTAGTCTTGGTACGCTGACCGCGCACTGGAAGACCACGACGATGACGCAGACCACGGTAGCAACCGAGGTCCATCAAACGCTTGATTTTCATGTTGATTTCGCGACGCAGGTCACCTTCAGTGGTGAACTTCGCCACTTCGCCACGCAACAGCTCAATCTGCTCGTCGCTCAGATCCTTGATCTTTGCGGCTGGGTTTACCCCAGTATCTGCGCAAATTTTCTGCGCAGTAGTGCGACCAACACCATAGATGTAGGTCAGCGAGATAACAGTGTGCTTGTTATCTGGAATGTTAACGCCTGCAATACGGGCCATTCAGTGGGACTCCAATTGACAGCTACCTACGCCCCGGAAGCCAAGAAATAGGGCGCGAGATAATATCGCTGTAATAACAAATAATCAACCCGGCAGCGCACTAGCTGCCGGGCTTCAAGCGGATCACACTCAGCCTTGGCGCTGTTTGTGACGCGGTTCCGCGCTGCAAATTACTCGAACAACACCTTCGCGGCGAATAATCTTGCAGTTACGGCACAGCTTTTTCACCGATGCACGAACTTTCATCACCAACTCCTCGAACCTTATGGGGTACTCAGCGCAACATGCCGCTGCCGTAGCCCTTCAGGTTGGCTTTCTTCATCAGGGATTCGTACTGGTGCGAAACGAGGTGCGATTGTACTTGGGACATGAAGTCCATCACAACCACGACCACGATCAGCAACGAGGTCCCGCCAAGGTAGAACGGAACGTTTGCTGCAACCACCAGAAACTGGGGCAACAGGCACACGGCCGTCATATATAGAGCACCGAACAGGGTCAAGCGAGTCAAAACGCCATCAATGTAGCGTGCAGACTGCTCACCTGGACGGATGCCCGGAATAAAGGCACCGGACTTCTTCAGGTTTTCCGCTACGTCTTTCGGATTGAACATCAACGCCGTATAGAAGAAGCAGAAGAAAATAATCCCTGCACTAAACAGCAGAATATTCAACGGCTGACCAGGAGCGATCGACTGAGAGAGGTCCTGCAGCCAGCCCATATTTTCGGACTGACCAAACCAGGTACCCAACGAAGCCGGAAACAGCAAAATGCTGCTCGCGAAAATTGCCGGGATAACACCGGCCATATTCACTTTCAGCGGCAAGTGGCTTGTCTGCGCAGCAAAGACCTTGCGGCCCTGCTGACGCTTGGCGTAGTGAACAGCAATACGACGCTGGCCACGCTCAATGAACACCACAAAACCGATAATCGCTACTGCCAGCAAACCGATGGCAACCAAGGCAAAGATATTGATATCACCCTGACGTGCAGACTCGAAAGACTGCCCGATTGCTCTCGGAAGACCGGCGACGATACCTGCGAAAATCAACATCGAGATACCGTTACCAACACCACGCTCAGTAATCTGCTCACCCAGCCACATCATGAACATCGCACCAGCCACAAAAGTGGATACCGCGACGAAATGGAAGCCAAAGTCACCAGTGAACGCAACGCCCTGCCCTGCCAGGCCAACGGACATGCCGATAGCTTGAACAAGGGCGAGGACGACAGTGCCGTAGCGGGTGTACTGGCTAATCTTGCGACGACCAGCTTCACCTTCCTTCTTCAACTGCTCCAGTTGCGGGCTGACGGCGGTCATCAGTTGCATGATGATCGATGCCGAAATGTACGGCATGATCCCCAGTGCAAAGATGCTCATCCGTTCCAGCGCGCCGCCGGAAAACATGTTGAACAAGCTAAGAATGGTCCCCTCATTCTGTCGAAACAGGTCTGCGAGTCGGTCCGGGTTGATACCTGGAACCGGGATGTGTGCGCCTATTCGGTAGACGATAATCGCCAGGAACAGAAAACGCAGACGAGCCCAAAGTTCAGACATACCGCCTTTGCCGAGCGCTGAGAGAGCACCTTGCTTAGCCATTTATTCCTCGAACTTGCCGCCAGCTGCTTCGATAGCCGAACGCGCACCTTTGGTGGCGCCGATTCCCTTGCCGATAGTGACAGCGCGAGTCACTTCACCGGACAGCATGATTTTCACACGCTGTACGTTGACGTTGATCACGTTGGCATCTTTCAGGGTCTGCACAGTAACGATGTCGCCTTCCACTTTAGCCAGCTCGGACAGACGCACTTCTGCGCGGTCCATGGCTTTCAGGGAAACGAAACCGAACTTGGGCAGGCGACGATGCAGCGGCTGTTGACCGCCTTCAAAGCCTGGAGCGATGGTGCCACCGGAGCGGGAGGTTTGACCCTTGTGGCCACGGCCACCAGTCTTACCCAAACCGCTACCGATACCACGGCCCGGACGATGCTTTTCGCGACGGGAACCCGGCGCTGGACTCAGATCATTGAGTTTCATCGATTAACCCTCTACACGCAGCATGTAGTAAGCCTTGTTGATCATCCCGCGATTCTCGGGAGTATCCTGGACTTCTACAGTGTGACCGATGCGACGCAGACCCAAACCCTTAACGCACAGTTTGTGGTTAGGAATGCGGCCGGTCATGCTTTTGATCAGCGTTACTTTAACGGTAGCCATGATCAGAAGATCTCCTTGACGGTCAAGCCACGCTTGGCGGCAATGGACTCAGGAGATTGCATGGCTTTCAGACCCTTGAAAGTGGCGTGAACCACGTTTACCGGGTTAGTCGAGCCGTAGCACTTGGCCAGAACGTTCTGAACGCCAGCAACTTCGAGGACAGCACGCATAGCGCCGCCAGCGATGATACCGGTACCTTCAGAAGCAGGCTGCATGTACACCTTCGAAGCGCCATGGGCGGACTTCATTGCGTATTGCAGCGTGGTGCCGTTCAGATCAACTTGGATCATGTTGCGACGAGCAGCTTCCATTGCCTTCTGGATCGCAGCAGGCACTTCACGTGACTTGCCACGGCCGAAGCCAACACGCCCTTTACCATCACCCACCACGGTCAACGCGGTGAAAGTGAAGATACGGCCGCCTTTAACGGTTTTGGCTACGCGGTTAACTTGAACCAGCTTCTCAATGTAGCCTTCGTCGCGCTTTTGGTCGTTATTTGACATAACTTAGAACTCCAGCCCAGCTTCACGAGCAGCATCAGCCAGCGCTTTAACGCGGCCGTGGTACTTGAAGCCAGAGCGGTCGAAAGCCACTTGCGAGACGCCAGCGGCCTTAGCACGCGTAGCGACCAGCTGGCCAACCTTTGTGGCCGCGTCGATGTTGCCGGTGGCACCATCACGCAGTTCTTTATCCAAAGTCGAGGCGCTTGCCAGGACCTGGTTGCCGTCGGCCGAGATGACCTGGGCGTAAATGTGCTGCGACGAGCGATACACGCAGAGACGCACGACTTCGAGTTCGTGCATTTTCAGGCGTGCTTTGCGAGCGCGACGCAGTCGAGTAACTTTTTTGTCGGTCATTTGCTATGCCCTACTTCTTCTTGGCTTCTTTACGACGGACGACTTCGTCCGCGTAGCGCACACCTTTGCCTTTGTACGGCTCTGGTGGACGGAAGTCGCGGATCTCAGCGGCCACCTGACCTACCAGCTGCTTATCGATACCCTTGATCAGGATATCGGTTTGGCTAGGGGTCTCAGCGGTGATGCCTTCCGGCAGTTCGTAATCCACTGGGTGCGAGAAGCCAAGGGCCAGGTTCAAAACCGTGCCTTTTGCTTGCGCTTTGTAACCAACACCGACCAGCTGGAGCTTGCGCTCGAAGCCTTGGCTTACGCCTTGGACCATGTTATTTACCAACGCACGCGTGGTACCGGCCATTGCGCGAGTTTGTTGATCGCCATTGCGAGCAGCGAAACGCAACTCACCAGCTTCTTCAACGATCTCAACGGACGAATGGATGTTCAGTTCAAGAGTGCCCTTGGCACCCTTCACCGAAAGCTGTTGGCCTGCGAATTTGACTTCGACACCTGCTGGCAGCTTAACGGGGTTCTTAGCGACGCGAGACATGCTTATCCCCCCTTAGAACACAGTGCAAAGAACTTCGCCGCCGACACCGGCAGCGCGCGC
Source organism: Pseudomonas sp. Leaf59 (assembly GCF_920984685.1). Lineage (NCBI taxonomy): Bacteria > Pseudomonadati > Pseudomonadota > Gammaproteobacteria > Pseudomonadales > Pseudomonadaceae > Pseudomonas > Pseudomonas sp. Leaf59. The sequence goes on from NZ_CAKLBR010000022.1 coordinate 72,862, forward strand.
AGCACGATCCGTCATCACACCTTTGTTGGTGGAGACGATAGACACGCCCAGACCGCCACGAACTTTCGGCAGATCTTCAGCGGACTTGTACTGACGCAGGCCTGGACGGCTAACGCGCTTCACTTCCTCGATGACCGAACGGCCTTCGAAGTACTTCAGCTCGATGGACAGCAGTGGCTTGATTTCGCTGCTGATCTGATAACCCGCAATGTAGCCTTCGTCTTTCAGGACTTTGGCAACAGCTACCTTCAACTTGGAAGATGGCATGCTTACGACGGACTTTTCAGCCATCTGGGCATTACGGATACGAGTTAGCATGTCCGCTAACGGGTCCTGCATACTCATGGGCTAGACGCTCCTAATACAAAAAAATTAGCCTTGCGGCTACATATGTCGCCGAGAATCTCCGGCCATAAAAAACACGGGCTCAGGCGAGCCGCGTATTTTAGACACACTCCGGAAATGAAACAAGCCCCAAAAGGGGCTTGTTCCAGATTCAAGGCCACCGGCGGTCAGTATCTTGCGATAAAGGACGCCGGGACGCTGAACGTACTTACCAGCTGGCTTTAACCAGACCTGGTACGTCACCACGCATTGCCGCTTCACGCAGTTTGTTACGGCCGAGGCCGAACTTGCGGTAAACGCCGTGCGGACGACCAGTCAGGCGGCAGCGGTTACGCATGCGCGAAGCGCTTGCGTCACGTGGCTGCTTCTGCAGAGCTACTGTCGCTTCCCAACGTGCTTCTGGACTTGCGTTCAGATCCACGATGATTGCTTTCAGTGCTGCACGCTTCTTGGCGTACTTGGCAACCGTGAGCTGACGTTTCAGCTCGCGGTTTTTCATGCTCATCTTGGCCATGGTCCTACTCCAATCAGTTGCGGAACGGGAATTTGAAAGCACGCAGCAGGGCGCGACCTTCATCATCGTTCTTGGCAGTGGTGGTCAGGGTGATGTCCAGACCGCGGAGAGCATCGATCTTGTCGTAGTCGATTTCCGGGAAGATGATCTGCTCTTTCACGCCCATGCTGTAGTTACCACGACCATCGAAGGACTTGGCATTCAGGCCGCGGAAGTCGCGAACCCGAGGCAGGGAGATCGACAGCAGACGATCCAGGAATTCATACATACGCTCACGGCGCAGAGTCACTTTGACGCCGATCGGCCAACCTTCACGGACTTTAAAGCCAGCGATGGATTTCCGAGCGTAAGTCACAACGACTTTCTGACCGGTGATCTTTTCCAGGTCAGCAACAGCGTGCTCGATGACTTTTTTGTCACCGACCGCTTCGCCCAGACCCATGTTCAGGGTGATTTTGGTAACGCGTGGAACTTCCATCACGTTCGAAAGCTTAAGTTCTTCCTTAAGTTTCGGTGCGATTTCTTTCCAGTAAATCTCTTTTAGTCGTGCCATGGTCTTCTACCTAGCAGTGTTCAAGCATCAACCGCTTTTTGGGTCGACTTGAAGACACGAATTTTCTTGCCGTCTTCTACTTTGAAACCAACGCGGTCAGCCTTGTTGGTTTCGCCGTTGAAAATGGCGACGTTAGAAGCGTCCAGTGGAGCTTCTTTTTCGACGATACCGCCTTGCACGCCCGACATCGGGTTTGGCTTGGTATGACGCTTGACCAGGTTCAGACCGCCGATAACCAGACGGTTATTAGCGAGAACCTTGAGCACCTTACCGCGCTTACCTTTGTCTTTGCCGGCGATCACGATGATCTCGTCGTCACGACGAATCTTTTGCATGTCGGATCTCCTTACAGCACTTCTGGGGCGAGCGAGACGATCTTCATGAACTTCTCAGTACGAAGTTCACGGGTCACTGGCCCAAAGATACGGGTGCCGATCGGCTCTTGCTTGTTGTTCAAAAGAACAGCAGCGTTGCCATCAAAGCGGATAATGGAGCCATCAGCACGACGTACGCCGTGACGAGTGCGGACTACAACAGCAGTCATCACTTGGCCTTTTTTCACTTTACCGCGAGGAATTGCTTCCTTGACGGTAACCTTGATGATGTCACCGATACCAGCGTAACGACGATGGGAGCCACCCAGCACCTTGATGCACATAACACGGCGAGCGCCGCTGTTATCGGCCACATCGAGCATGGATTGAGTCTGAATCATATAATTTCTCCGACCCCTAGTCCTTAGACTTCCACAGCGCGTTCGAGAACATCAACCAGTGCCCAAGACTTGGTCTTGGCCAGCGGACGAGTTTCACGAATAGTGACTTTGTCGCCGATGTGGCACTGATTGGTTTCGTCGTGCGCGTGCAGCTTAGTCGAACGCTTAACATATTTACCGTAGATCGGGTGCTTAACGCGACGCTCGATCAAAACGGTGATGGTTTTGTCCATCTTGTCGCTGACAACACGGCCAGTCAGCGTACGGACAGTCTTTTCGGCTTCAGCCATGATCACTTACCTGCCTGCTGGTTGAGCACAGTCTTCACGCGAGCGATGTCACGCTTAACTTGCGAGAGCAGATGAGACTGCCCCAACTGGCCAGTTGCTTTCTGCATACGCAGATTGAACTGGTCGCGCAGCAGGCCGAGCAGTTGCTCGTTCAGCTGCTGTGCGGATTTTTCACGAAGTTCATTCGCTTTCATCACATCACCGTCCGTTTAACAAAGGCGGTGGCGAGCGGCAGCTTTGCAGCAGCCAGGGCAAAAGCCTCACGCGCCAGCTCTTCAGTTACACCCTCGATTTCATACAGGACTTTGCCTGGCTGAATCTGGGCTACCCAGTATTCCACGTTACCCTTACCTTTACCCATCCGAACCTCGAGAGGCTTTTTGGAGATCGGCTTGTCCGGGAACACACGGATCCAGATCTTGCCGCCACGTTTAACGTGACGGGTCAGAGCACGACGCGCTGACTCGATCTGACGAGCGGTGAGACGACCACGAGCTACAGACTTCAGCGCGAACTCGCCGAAGCTGACTTTGCTACCGCGCTGAGCCAGACCACGGTTGTGGCCTGTCATCTGCTTGCGGAACTTCGTACGCTTTGGTTGCAACATTTGGCGTACCCCTTACTTAGCAGCTTTTTTACGAGGCGCTGGTGCTTGTGGTTTCAGTTCTTCTTGGCGACCACCAATTACTTCGCCTTTGAAGATCCAAACCTTTACACCGATCACACCGTAAGTGGTGTGAGCTTCGTAGTTGGCATAGTCGATGTCGGCACGCAGGGTGTGCAGTGGCACACGACCTTCGCGATACCATTCAGTACGTGCGATTTCAGCACCGCCGAGACGACCGCTCACTTGGATTTTGATGCCTTTGGCACCAATGCGCATGGCGTTCTGTACAGCGCGCTTCATAGCGCGACGGAACATTACACGACGCTCCAGCTGCTGAGCTACGCTCTGCGCAACCAGCATACCGTCGAGCTCCGGCTTGCGGATCTCTTCGATATTGATGTGCACAGGCACACCCATTTGCTTGGTCAGGTCCTGACGCAGTTTCTCAACATCTTCACCTTTCTTCCCGATAACGATACCTGGACGAGCGGTGTGGATGGTGATACGTGCGGTTTGCGCCGGGCGATGGATATCGATACGGCTTACGGACGCGCTTTTTAGTTTGTCTTGGAGATACTCACGCACCTTCAGATCAGCGAACAAATAGTCCGCATAAGTCCGGCCGTCTGCATACCAGACGGAGGTGTGTTCCTTGACGATTCCCAGGCGAATGCCAATGGGATGTACTTTCTGACCCATCTCTTCGACTCCGTTACTTGTCAGCAACCTTGACAGTGATATGGCAAGACCGCTTGACGATGCGATCAGCACGGCCTTTGGCACGTGGCATGATTCGCTTCAGCGAACGCCCTTCGTTGACGAAAACGGTGCTGACCTTCAGGTCATCAACGTCTGCGCCTTCGTTATGCTCGGCGTTGGCTACGGCCGACTCCAGCACTTTCTTCATGATCTCGGCGGCTTTCTTACTGCTGAAAGCCAACAGGTTGAGCGCTTCGCCCACCTTCTTCCCGCGGATCTGGTCGGCGACCAAGCGGGCTTTCTGGGCGGAGATTCGAGCGCCCGACAACTTAGCGGCTACTTCCATTTCCTAACCCCTTAACGCTTGGCTTTCTTGTCTGCCACGTGCCCACGATAAGTGCGGGTACCGGCAAACTCGCCTAGTTTGTGGCCGACCATGTCTTCGTTCACGAGAACTGGGACGTGCAAGCGACCGTTGTGTACAGCGATGGTCAGACCGACCATTTGTGGCAGGATCATCGAACGACGCGACCAGGTTTTCACCGGCTTGCGATCATTCTTTTCCGCCGCCACTTCGATCTTCTTCAGTAGGTGAAGATCAATAAAAGGACCTTTTTTCAGAGAACGTGGCACTGTCGTATCCCTCTATTTACTTGCGACGACGGACGATCATTTTGTCGGTACGCTTATTACCACGAGTCTTCGCGCCCTTAGTCGGGAAGCCCCATGGCGATACCGGATGACGACCACCAGAGGTACGACCTTCACCACCACCGTGTGGGTGGTCAACCGGGTTCATGGCAACACCACGAACGGTTGGGCGAACGCCACGCCAGCGTTTGGCACCGGCTTTACCCAACGAACGCAGGCTGTGCTCGGAGTTCGAGACTTCGCCCAGGGTCGCACGGCATTCAGCCAATACTTTACGCATCTCACCAGAACGCAGACGCAGGGTCACGTAGACACCTTCACGAGCGATCAGCTGAGCCGAAGCACCAGCGGAACGAGCGATTTGCGCGCCTTTACCTGGCTTCAATTCGATGCCGTGTACGGTGCTACCAACTGGAATGTTACGCAGTTGCAGAGCGTTGCCCGGCTTGATCGGTGCCAGGGCACCTGCGATCAGCTGGTCGCCAGCACTCACGCCTTTAGGCGCGATGATGTAGCGACGCTCGCCATCTGCGTACAACAGCAGAGCGATGTGAGCAGTACGGTTTGGATCGTATTCAATGCGCTCGACAGTGGCAGAGATGCCATCTTTGTCGTTGCGACGGAAATCGACCATACGATAATGCTGCTTATGGCCACCACCGATGTGACGAGTGGTAATGCGACCATTGTTGTTACGACCACCAGTCTTCGATTTCTTCTCGAGCAGCGGTGCGTGAGGAGCGCCTTTATGCAGCTCCTGGTTGACCACCTTGACCACGAAACGGCGGCCAGGGGAAGTCGGTTTGCATTTAACGATTGCCATGATGCACCCCTTCCTTACTCAGCACTGCTGCTGAAATCGAGATCTTGGCCTGGCTGAAGGGAGATAACTGCCTTCTTCCAGTCATTACGCTTGCCCAGACCGCGAGCAGTGCGCTTGCTCTTACCCAGAACATTCAGGGTAGTAACACGCTCTACTTTCACGCTGAACAGGCTTTCGACGGCCTTCTTGATTTCCAGCTTGGTTGCGTCAGTTGCAACCTTGAAAACGAACTGGCCTTTCTTGTCAGCCAGAACCGTAGCCTTTTCGGAAACGTGCGGGCCAAGCAGAACTTTAAATACGCGTTCCTGGTTCATCCCAGCAGCTCCTCGAATTTCTTCACGGCCGACACGGTGATCAACACCTTGTCGTATGCGATCAGACTAACTGGATCGGAACCTTGCACGTCACGTACATCAACGTGTGGCAGGTTGCGAGCAGCCAGGTACAGGTTCTGATCAACAGCTTCAGACACGATCAAAACGTCGGTCAGGCTCATGTTGTTCAGTTTGCCCAGCAGATCTTTGGTTTTTGGACTTTCAACAACGAAGTCCTGAACCACGACCAGACGATCAGTACGCACGAGTTCAGCAAGGATGGAGCGCAGAGCTGCGCGGTACATCTTCTTGTTGAGCTTCTGAGAGTGATCCTGTGGACGTGCTGCGAAAGTGGTACCACCGCCACGCCAGATTGGGCTACGGATAGTACCGGCACGAGCACGGCCAGTGCCTTTCTGACGCCAAGGGCGCTTACCGCCACCACGTACGTCGGAACGGGTCTTTTGCTGCTTGCTACCTTGACGGCCGCCGGCCATGTAGGCCACGACTGCTTGGTGAACCAGCGTCTCGTTGAATTCGCCGCCAAATGTCAGTTCGGAAACTTCGATCGCTTGAGCGTCATTTACATTTAATTGCATGTCAGCTTCCCCTTAACCGCGAGCCTTGGCCGCTGGACGTACAACCAGGTTGCCGCCAGTAGCGCCAGGAACAGCACCCTTGACCAACAACAGATTGCGTTCAGCGTCGACGCGCACTACTTCGAGGGACTGCACGGTCACGCGCTCAGCGCCCATATGACCGGACATTTTTTTGCCCTTGAATACACGACCAGGAGTCTGGCACTGGCCAATAGAGCCCGGGACGCGGTGGGAAACGGAGTTACCGTGAGTGTTGTCTTGACCACGGAAATTCCAACGCTTGATCGTACCCTGGAAGCCTTTACCCTTGGACTGACCGGTTACATCAACCAGTTGACCAGCGGCGAAGATTTCAGCGTTGATCAGATCGCCAGCCTGGTAGTCGCCGTCTTCAAGACGGAACTCCATGACAGTACGACCAGCTGCAACGTTTGCTTTAGCGAAGTGACCTGCTTGAGCAGCAGTCACACGCGAAGCGCGACGCTCGCCGACAGTGACTTGCACTGCACGATAGCCATCGGTTTCTTCAGTTTTGAACTGGGTGACGCGATTCGGCTCGATCTCAATGACCGTGACCGGAATGGAGACACCTTCTTCGGTGAAAATACGGGTCATACCGCATTTACGACCGACTACACCAATAGTCATGTTGTAAACCTCATGAGTGTACGGGGCTTTCACCCGCTATGGCCGCCCATTTCAGAGCGTTACACGACTAAGACCCAAGTCTTAGCCGAGGCTGATCTGTACTTCCACACCGGCTGCCAGATCTAGCTTCATAAGTGCATCAACGGTTTTATCCGTTGGCTGGACGATGTCCAGTACGCGCTTATGAGTACGGATCTCGTACTGGTCGCGCGCGTCTTTGTTGACGTGCGGAGAGACCAGAACGGTGAACCGCTCTTTACGAGTAGGCAGTGGGATAGGACCACGCACCTGAGCCCCAGTACGTTTCGCGGTTTCCACGATTTCCTGGGTGGATTGGTCGATCAGGCGATGGTCGAAAGCCTTCAACCTGATACGAATTTTCTGATTTTGCATTGGATTTCAGACTCCGGCTGCTTTTCCCAGCGAGCGCAATACGCCCGTTAAAAGGAGGCGCAATTCTATAGACGCTCCAGATAGGTGTCAACTCAATAAAAAAGGCCCCCGCTGAGCGGGGGCCTTCTCAAACATCCGAAGCTATCTCAGAAGAGATGCTTACTCGATGATTTTAGCTACAACACCAGCACCAACAGTACGGCCGCCTTCACGAATCGCGAAGCGCAGACCGTCTTCCATTGCGATGGTCTTGATCAGGGTAACTTCCATTTGGATGTTATCGCCTGGCATTACCATTTCAACGCCTTCTGGCAGCTGGCAGTTACCAGTCACGTCAGTAGTACGGAAGTAGAACTGTGGACGGTAGCCTTTGAAGAACGGAGTGTGACGACCGCCTTCTTCCTTGCTCAGAACATAAACTTCTGCGGTGAACTTGGTGTGCGGCTTGACCGAACCTGGCTTAACCAGAACCTGGCCACGCTCAACGTCGTCACGCTTGGTACCACGCAGCAGAACGCCGCAGTTCTCGCCAGCACGACCTTCGTCGAGCAGCTTGCGGAACATTTCAACACCTGTGCAGACGGTGTTGGTGGTGTCACGCAGACCAACGATTTCCAGTGCATCCTGAACGCGAACGATACCGCGCTCGATACGACCAGTCACAACAGTACCGCGACCGGAGATCGAGAATACGTCTTCGATTGGCATCAGGAACGGCTTGTCGGTCAGACGAACTGGTTCTGGGATGTAGCTGTCCAGAGTCTCTACCAGCTTCTTAACAGCGGTAGTGCCCATTTCGTTGTCGTCTTTGCCTTCCAGAGCCATACGAGCGGAACCGATGATGATCGGAGTGTCGTCGCCTGGGAAGTCGTAAGTGCTCAGCAGATCGCGCACTTCCATCTCAACCAGTTCCAGCAGCTCAGCGTCGTCTACCAGGTCAGCCTTGTTCAGGAAAACCACGATGTACGGAACGCCTACCTGACGGGACAGCAGGATGTGCTCACGGGTTTGTGGCATCGGACCATCAGCGGCCGAGCAAACCAGGATTGCGCCGTCCATCTGGGCAGCACCGGTGATCATGTTCTTCACATAGTCAGCGTGACCTGGGCAGTCAACGTGAGCGTAGTGACGAATCGAAGAGTTGTACTCTACGTGCGCGGTGTTGATGGTGATACCACGAGCTTTTTCTTCTGGAGCGCTGTCGATTTTATCGAAATCAACGACTGCGGAACCGAAAACTTCGGAGCAGACGCGAGTCAGAGCTGCGGTCAGAGTGGTTTTACCGTGGTCAACGTGACCGATAGTGCCAACGTTGACGTGCGGTAGGGAACGATCAAATTTTTCTTTAGCCACGACAATTAACTCCTTGCCTAAAGGACTGAATCAGCCTTGTTTTTTGGATACAGTTTCAGCGATGTGCGCCGGAGCTGTGTTGTATTTTTTGAATTCCATAGAGTAGCTTGCGCGACCCTGGGACATGGAGCGAACGTCGGTCGCATAACCGAACATCTCACCCAACGGAACCTCGGCGCGAATCACTTTGCCGGAAACCGTGTCTTCCATACCCAAGATCATGCCGCGACGACGGTTAAGGTCGCCCATGACATCACCCATATAGTCTTCAGGTGTAACAACTTCTACCGCCATGATTGGCTCAAGCAACTCACCACCGCCCTTCTGGGCCAGTTGCTTGGTTGCCATGGAAGCAGCCACCTTGAACGCCATCTCGTTGGAGTCGACGTCGTGGTAAGAACCGTCAAAAACGGTTGCTTTCAGGCCGATCAGCGGATAGCCGGCAACAACACCGTTCTTCATCTGCTCTTCGATACCCTTCTGGATAGCAGGGATGTATTCCTTAGGAACCACACCACCCACTACTTCGTTCACGAATTGCAGACCTTCCTGACCTTCGTCAGCAGGAGCAAAACGGATCCAGCAGTGACCGAACTGACCACGACCGCCGGACTGACGAACGAACTTGCCTTCGATTTCACAGTTCTTCGTGATGCGCTCACGATAGGAAACCTGAGGCTTACCGATGTTGGCTTCGACGTTGAATTCACGGCGCATCCGGTCAACCAGGATGTCCAGGTGAAGCTCGCCCATGCCGGAGATGATCGTTTGACCAGTCTCTTCATCAGTCTTGACGCGGAAAGATGGATCTTCCTGAGCAAGCTTGCCCAGAGCGATACCCATTTTTTCCTGGTCATCCTTGGTCTTGGGCTCTACGGCAACCGAAATAACCGGCTCCGGGAAGTCCATGCGAACGAGGATGATTGGCTTATCAGCGTTGCACAAGGTTTCACCAGTGGTGACGTCCTTCATGCCGATCAGGGCCGCGATGTCACCAGCGCGTACTTCCTTGATCTCTTCACGGGCGTTTGCGTGCATTTGCACCATACGACCCACGCGCTCTTTCTTGCCTTTAACCGAGTTGATCACGCCGTCGCCGGAGTTCAACACGCCCGAGTAAACACGGACGAAGGTCAAGGTACCCACGAATGGGTCAGTGGCAATTTTAAATGCCAGAGCGGAGAACGGTTCTGCGTCGTCTGCATGACGCTCCAGCTCGATAGTCTCGTCATCCGGGTCGGTACCCTTGATGGCTGGAATATCAACCGGGGCCGGCAGATAGTCGATCACAGCATCGAGAACCAGGGGAACGCCCTTGTTCTTGAACGAAGAACCGCAAACAGCCAGGACGATTTCGCCAGCGATAGTACGCTGACGCAGAGCGGCCTTGATTTCCACGTTGGTGAGCTCTTCACCTTCGAGGTACTTGTTCATCAGCTCTTCATTGGCTTCGGCAGCAGCCTCAACCATGTTGTTGCGCCACTCGTCAGCCAGCTCCTGCATATCAGCAGGGATAGGCTTACGAACAGGAACCATACCCTTGTCAGCATCGTTCCAGTAAACAGCTTCCATGGTCAGCAGATCGATCTGGCCCTGGAAGTTGTCTTCGGAACCGATAGCCAACTGGATTGGCACCGGAGTGTGACCCAGACGCTGCTTGATCTGACCGATCACGCGCAGGAAGTTGGCACCAGCACGGTCCATCTTGTTTACATAAACAAGACGTGGAACGCCGTATTTGTTGGCTTGACGCCATACGGTTTCCGACTGCGGCTCAACACCCGAGGTACCGCAGAACACAACAACAGCGCCGTCGAGTACACGCAGGGAACGCTCAACTTCAATGGTGAAGTCTACGTGGCCCGGGGTATCGATTACGTTGAAGCGGTGCTCATCTTTGTACTGCTTCTCGGAACCTTTCCAGAAGGCGGTAATAGCAGCAGAAGTAATGGTAATACCACGCTCCTGCTCCTGAACCATCCAGTCTGTGGTCGCGGCGCCGTCATGCACCTCGCCCATTTTGTGACTTTTGCCGGTGTAAAACAGCACGCGCTCGGTGGTGGTGGTTTTACCAGCATCCACGTGAGCGACGATACCGATGTTACGGTAACGGCTAATCGGTGTAGTACGAGCCATAAAGCCCTCGCAAAATTAGTGAAGCTAAGATTAGAAGCGGTAGTGCGAGAAAGCTTTGTTGGCTTCAGCCATACGGTGCACGTCTTCACGCTTCTTAACAGCAGCACCTTTACCTTCAGCAGCGTCCAACAGCTCGCCGGCCAAACGCAGAGCCATAGACTTCTCGCCGCGCTTGCGGGCGAAGTCTACCAACCAGCGCATTGCCAGGGCGTTACGACGGGACGGACGAACTTCGACCGGAACCTGGTAAGTAGCACCGCCTACACGGCGCGACTTCACTTCGACCAGCGGAGCGATGGCGTCGAGAGCTTTCTCGAAGATTTCCAGGGGATCGCTGTTCTTGCGTTCTTTAACCTTTTCCAGCGCGCCATAAACGATACGCTCGGCAACGGCTTTTTTACCGCTTTCCATTACGTGGTTCATGAACTTGGCCAGAATTTGGCTTCCGTATTTTGGATCGTCAAGCACTTCGCGCTTGGCTGCTACGCGTCTTCTTGGCATGGATAAGCCCTCAAACGGTCTTCAGGTTCGTTCGGAATCAGTGCCCTTTCGGGGCGCCTCCGACCTTACTCTTATCGACTCAGAAAATAAGATGATTCAGTTTTACAAGAAGCGACTACTACTTAGGCTTCTTGGTACCGTACTTCGAACGACCCTGGTTACGGCCTTTAACGCCGGAAGTATCCAGGGAGCCGCGTACGGTGTGGTAACGAACACCTGGCAAGTCTTTTACACGACCGCCGCGGATCAGTACCACGCTGTGCTCTTGCAGGTTGTGACCTTCACCGCCGATGTACGAGGAAACCTCGAAACCGTTGGTCAGGCGCACACGGCATACTTTACGCAGTGCCGAGTTAGGTTTTTTCGGCGTGGTGGTATACACACGGGTGCATACGCCACGACGTTGCGGGCAGTTCTGCAGCGCAGGCACGTCGGATTTCTCGACGATACGCTTACGCGGCTGACGTACCAGCTGGTTGATAGTTGCCATCTACTAGCTCCACTGTTGTCTTGCGACGCTATTGTCTTGCAAGAAAAGCAAAATGGCAGGAACGAATTCCCGCCAAATTTAGGGGTACAAGAGTCTAAAGAGGATCTTGCCCCCAGTCAAGGCAAGGCCCCGACCTCCCCGCCCGTCGAATCGGGGCATAAATGCCTCGATCCGACGAATGGGGCTGCCAGGGCCCAGTCTCATCTATCGCAGAACTCAGTTACCGCTTGAGTTCAGCGCTTCGGTCAGTGCAGCTTCCACTTCACTGGCGCTTACGCGCAGCGGCTTGTCAGCATCACGGCGGCGCTTGCGCTCGCTGTGGTAAGCCAAACCGGTACCAGCCGGGATCAGACGACCCACGACCACGTTTTCTTTCAGGCCACGCAGGTAATCGCGCTTGCCGGTTACCGCTGCTTCGGTCAGTACGCGAGTGGTCTCCTGGAAGGAGGCCGCCGAGATGAACGATTCAGTGGACAACGACGCCTTGGTGATACCCAGCAGCACGCGAGTGAACTTGGAGACAAACTTGTCATCCGCGCCCAGACGCTCGTTCTCTACCAGTACGTGAGTCAGTTCCATCTGGTCGCCCTTGATGAAACTGGAATCGCCGGATTCAGCGATTTCAACTTTACGCAGCATCTGACGCAGGATGGTCTCGATGTGCTTGTCGTTGATCTTCACGCCCTGCAGGCGGTAAACGTCCTGGATCTCGTTGACGATGTACTTGGCCAGCGCACTCACACCCAGCAGACGCAGGATGTCGTGTGGATCGCTCGGGCCGTCGGAGATAACTTCGCCGCGGTTTACCTGTTCGCCTTCGAAGACGTTCAGGTGACGCCACTTCGGAATCAGCTCTTCGTACGGATCGGTACCGTCGTTCGGGGTAATGACCAGACGGCGTTTGCCCTTGGTCTCTTTACCGAACGCGATGGTGCCGCTGACTTCAGCCAGAATCGACGCTTCCTTCGGACGACGCGCTTCGAACAAGTCGGCAACACGCGGCAGACCACCGGTGATGTCGCGGGTCTTCGAAGTTTCCTGCGGGATACGCGCGATAACATCACCGATCGCGATCTTCGCACCATCCGCCACACCGACCAGGGCGTTGGCTGGCAGGAAGTACTGAGCGATTACGTCAGTGCCTGGCAGCAACAAGTCCTTACCGTTGTCGTCGACCATCTTCACGGCAGGACGGATGTCTTTACCGGCAGCTGGACGATCTTTCGCATCGAGTACTTCAATGTTGGTCATACCGGTCAATTCGTCGGTCTGACGCTTGATCGTGATGCCTTCTTCCATGCCCACGTAGGTCACGGTACCTTTCATTTCGGTAACGATTGGGTGAGTGTGCGGATCCCACTTGGCCACGATTGCGCCAGCGTCGACCTTGTCACCTTCTTTAACCGAAATCACAGCACCGTACGGCAGCTTGTAACGCTCACGCTCACGACCGTAGTCATCAGCGATTGCCAGCTCACCGGAACGGGACACAGCAACCAGGTGGCCATCCACTCGTTCAACGTGTTTCAGGTTGTGCAGACGGACAGTACCGCCATTCTTCACCTGAACGCTGTCGGCTGCGGAGGTCCGGCTTGCCGCACCACCGATGTGGAACGTACGCATGGTCAGCTGGGTACCCGGCTCACCGATGGACTGGGCAGCGATAACGCCGACCGCTTCACCGATGTTCACCTGGTGACCACGAGCCAAATCACGGCCGTAGCACTTGGCGCAAATGCCATAGCGGGTTTCGCAGCTGATCGGCGAGCGAACGATCACTTCGTCGATGCTGTTGAGCTCGATGAACTCGACCCACTTCTCGTCAACCAGGGTGCCAGCAGGAACGATAACTTCCTCGGTACCCGGCTTGAACACGTCACGGGCAATGACTCGACCCAGTACGCGCTCACCCAGCGGCTCAACAACGTCGCCGCCTTCAATGTGCGGCGTCATCAGCAAGCCGTGTTCGGTGCCGCAGTCGATCTCGGTAACAACCAGATCCTGTGCAACGTCTACCAGACGACGAGTCAGGTAACCGGAGTTAGCCGTCTTCAACGCGGTATCCGCCAAACCTTTACGAGCACCGTGAGTGGAGATGAAGTACTGAAGTACGCTCAAACCTTCACGGAAGTTCGCAGTAATCGGCGTTTCAATGATGGAGCCGTCCGGCTTGGCCATCAGGCCACGCATACCGGCGAGCTGACGGATCTGCGCAGCAGAACCCCGTGCGCCCGAGTCGGCCATCATGTACATGGAGTTGAAGGACTCCTGGTCAACTTCGTCGCCATGGCGGTCGATGACTCTCTCTTTCGAGAGGTTGGCCATCATTGCCTTGGACACTTCGTCGTTGGCCTTGGACCAAAGGTCGATCACCTTGTTGTACTTCTCGCCCTGGGTTACCAGGCCGGAGGCGTACTGGCTTTCGATCTCTTTCACTTCATCGGTGGCGGCACTGATGATGCGGGCTTTTTCATCCGGGATAACGAAGTCGTTAACACCGATGGAAACGCCGGAGATGGTCGAATAAGCAAAACCTGTGTACATCAACTGGTCAGCGAAGATCACGGTCTCTTTCAGACCAACCACGCGGTAGCACTGGTTGATCAGCTTGGAGATCGCCTTTTTCTTCATCGGCAGGTTGACGACGTCGTACGACAGACCTTTTGGCACAACCTGATACAACAGCGCACGGCCAACAGTGGTGTCGACGATACGCACGTTGCTCACACTGCCGCCGTCACGGTCGTTGACGGTTTCGTGGATCCGCACTTTGACCTTGGCGTGCAGTGCGGCTTCGCCGGCACGGAACACACGGTCAACTTCCTGCAGGTCCGCGAAGACACGACCTTCGCCCTTGGCGTTGATCGCTTCACGGGTCATGTAATACAGACCCAATACAACGTCCTGCGACGGAACGATGATTGGCTCACCGTTGGCTGGCGACAGAATGTTGTTGGTCGACATCATCAACGCACGCGCTTCCAACTGAGCTTCCAGTGTCAGCGGTACGTGCACGGCCATTTGGTCGCCGTCGAAGTCGGCGTTGTACGCAGCACAGACCAGAGGGTGCAGCTGGATAGCCTTACCTTCGATCAGTACCGGTTCAAACGCCTGGATACCCAGACGGTGAAGGGTCGGTGCACGGTTGAGGAGAACCGGGTGTTCGCGGATCACTTCAGCGAGAACGTCCCAAACCTCTGGCAGTTCACGCTCGACCATTTTCTTGGCCGCTTTGATGGTGGTCGCAAGACCGCGCATTTCCAGCTTGCCGAAGATGAATGGCTTGAACAGCTCAAGTGCCATCTTTTTGGGCAGACCGCACTGGTGCAGACGCAGGGTCGGGCCTACGGTAATTACCGAACGACCGGAGTAGTCAACACGCTTACCGAGCAAGTTCTGACGGAAACGACCTTGCTTACCCTTGATCATGTCAGCCAGGGATTTCAAAGGACGCTTGTTCGAACCGGTGATAGCGCGGCCACGACGACCGTTGTCGAGCAAGGCATCGACAGCTTCCTGCAACATACGCTTTTCGTTGCGCACGATGATGTCCGGAGCGGACAGATCAAGCAGGCGCTTCAAGCGGTTGTTACGGTTGATCACGCGACGGTACAGGTCGTTGAGGTCGGAAGTCGCGAAGCGACCGCCATCCAACGGTACCAGCGGACGCAGGTCTGGCGGCAGAACCGGCAGAACGGTCAGCACCATCCACTCTGGCAGGTTGCCGGAACCCTGGAAGGCTTCCATCAACTTCAGACGCTTGGACAGTTTCTTGATCTTGGTTTCGGAGTTGGTTTGCGGAATCTCTTCACGCAGACGGCCAATCTCGTGTTCCAGGTCGATAGCGTGCAGCAGTTCACGGACAGCTTCGGCACCCATGCGGGCATCGAAATCGTCACCGAATTCTTCCAGCGCTTCGAAGTACTGCTCGTCGTTCAGCAGCTGACCCTTTTCAAGGGTGGTCATGCCTGGATCGATAACGACATAGCTCTCGAAGTAGAGAACGCGTTCGATATCACGCAGGGTCATGTCCATCAGCAAGCCGATACGGGACGGCAGCGATTTCAGGAACCAGATGTGGGCAACCGGCGAAGCCAGCTCGATGTGCGCCATGCGCTCACGACGAACCTTGGCCAGTGCAACTTCAACGCCGCACTTCTCGCAGATCACACCACGGTGCTTCAAGCGCTTGTACTTACCGCACAGGCACTCGTAATCCTTTACCGGGCCAAAGATCTTGGCGCAGAACAGGCCGTCACGCTCAGGTTTGAACGTACGGTAGTTAATGGTTTCCGGCTTTTTAACTTCACCGAACGACCACGAACGGATCATCTCAGGCGATGCCAATCCAATACGGATGGCGTCGAACTCTTCGACTTGACCCTGGTTTTTCAGCAAATTCAGTAGGTCTTTCAAGGCCTTTCCTCCTGGCGGAGCAGAGAGCGGGCATCGCTGCCACGCTCTCGATTCGCGTCACGTGTTATTCGGTTTCCAGATCGATATCGATGCCGAGGGAACGAATTTCTTTGATCAACACGTTGAAAGACTCGGGCATGCCCGGCTCCATACGGTGATCGCCGTCCACGATGTTTTTGTACATCTTGGTACGACCGTTCACATCGTCCGACTTCACTGTGAGCATTTCTTGCAGAGTGTATGCGGCACCGTATGCTTCCAGTGCCCAGACCTCCATCTCCCCGAAACGCTGACCACCGAACTGAGCCTTACCACCCAGCGGCTGCTGGGTAACCAGGCTGTAAGAACCGGTAGAACGAGCGTGCATCTTATCGTCTACCAAGTGGTTCAGCTTCAGCATGTACATGTAGCCAACAGTAACCGGGCGCTCAAACTTGTTGCCGGTACGGCCGTCGAATAGCTGCATCTGGCCGCTTTCCGGCAGGTCAGCCAGTTTCAGCATGGCCTTGATTTCGCTTTCCTTGGCACCGTCGAACACCGGGGTAGCCATTGGAACGCCGCCGCGCAGGTTCTTCGCCAGATCCAGGATTTCCTGGTCGGAGAAGGTGTCCAGCTCTTCGTTGCGACCGCCGATCTCGTTGTAGATCTCATGCAGGAACTTGCGCAGGTCTGCGACCTTGCGCTGCTCTTCGATCATACGGTTGATCTTCTCGCCCAGACCTTTGGCCGCGAGGCCCAGGTGGGTTTCAAGGATCTGACCAACGTTCATACGCGAAGGTACGCCCAACGGGTTGAGGACGACGTCGACCGGGGTGCCATTGGCATCGTGCGGCATGTCTTCAACCGGCATGATCACGGAGACCACACCCTTGTTACCGTGACGACCAGCCATCTTGTCGCCCGGCTGGATGCGGCGACGGATTGCCAGGTAAACCTTGACGATTTTCAGCACGCCTGGAGCCAGGTCATCGCCCTGCTGCAGTTTGCGCTTCTTGTCTTCGAACTTGTCGTCCAGCAGACGACGACGATCAACGATGTAGGCCTGGGCCTTCTCGAGCTGCTCGTTCAGAGCATCTTCAGCCATGCGCAGTTTGAACCACTGGCCGTGCTCAAGACCGTCGAGTACTTCGTCGGTGATGTCCTGACCTTTCTTCAGACCTGCGCCGCCTTCGGCCTTGTGGCCTACCAGAGCGGAACGCAGACGTTCGAAAGTCGCGCCTTCAACGATACGGAACTCTTCGTTCAGATCCTTGCGGATCTCGTCGAGTTGAGTCTTCTCGATGGACAGTGCACGAGCATCACGCTCAACGCCGTCACGGGTGAAGACCTGTACGTCGATGACGGTGCCCTTGGTACCGGTAGGTACACGCAGGGAAGTGTCTTTAACGTCGCTGGCTTTTTCACCGAAAATGGCACGCAACAGCTTCTCTTCAGGTGTCAGTTGGGTCTCGCCTTTCGGAGTGACCTTACCCACCAGAATGTCGCCTGCGCCAACTTCAGCACCTACGTAAACGATACCGGCTTCGTCCAGTTTATTCAGTGCAGCTTCACCCACGTTCGGGATGTCTGCAGTGATTTCCTCTGGGCCAAGCTTGGTGTCACGCGCCACACAGGTCAGTTCCTGAATGTGGATCGTGGTGAAGCGGTCTTCCTGAACAACACGCTCGGACAGGCAGATGGAGTCTTCGAAGTTGAAGCCGTTCCATGCCATGAACGCGATGCGCATGTTCTGACCCAGTGCCAGTTCACCCATGTCGGTGGACGGGCCGTCGGCCATGATGTCGCTGCGCTGAACGCGATCACCTTTGCGCACCAGCGGACGCTGGTTGATGCAGGTGTTCTGGTTCGAGCGGGTGTATTTGGTCAGGTTGTAGATGTCGACACCGGCTTCGCCAGTTTCAACTTCGTCATCGGCAACACGAACCACGATACGGCTGGCATCAACAGAGTCGATCACGCCGCCACGACGAGCCACGACGCAAACGCCGGAGTCACGCGCTACGTTACGCTCCATGCCGGTACCTACCAGCGGCTTGTCAGCACGCAGAGTCGGTACAGCCTGACGCTGCATGTTGGAACCCATCAACGCACGGTTGGCGTCATCGTGTTCCAGGAACGGGATCAGCGACGCTGCAACAGAAACTACCTGCTTGGGCGAAACGTCCATCAAGGTGACGTCTTCCGGCGCCTTAACGGTGAACTCGTTCAAGTGACGAACCGCTACCAGCTCGTCGGTCAGGACTTTCTTGTCGTTCATCGTGGCCGAAGCCTGAGCGATCACGTGATCAGCTTCTTCGATGGCGGACAGGAACACGATCTCGTCGGTGACCAGAGCGTCTTTCACCACACGGTACGGGCTCTCGAGGAAGCCGTACTGGTTGGTGCGCGCATAAGCGGCCAGCGAGTTGATCAGACCGATGTTCGGGCCTTCCGGCGTTTCGATCGGGCAAACACGACCGTAGTGCGTCGGGTGAACGTCACGCACTTCAAAGCCTGCACGCTCACGGGTCAGACCGCCCGGGCCCAGTGCAGAAACACGGCGTTTGTGGGTGATCTCGGAAAGCGGATTGTTCTGGTCCATGAACTGCGAGAGCTGGCTGGAACCGAAGAACTCTTTCACCGCTGCAGCCACTGGCTTGGCGTTGATCAGGTCTTGCGGCATCAGGCCTTCGCTTTCGGCCATCGACAGACGCTCTTTGACCGCACGCTCAACACGTACCAGGCCAACGCGGAACTGGTTTTCGGCCATTTCGCCGACACAGCGAACACGACGGTTACCCAGGTGGTCGATGTCATCGACAATGCCTTTGCCGTTACGGATGTCGACCAGGGTCTTCAATACGGCAACGATGTCTTCCTTGCACAACACGCCCGAACCTTCGATCTCGGTACGCCCGATACGACGGTTGAACTTCATCCGGCCGACCGCAGACAGGTCATAGCGCTCAGGACTGAAGAACAGGTTGTTGAACAGGGTCTCGGCAGCGTCTTTGGTAGGTGGCTCGCCAGGACGCATCATGCGATAGATCTCGACCAGCGCTTCCAATTGGTTGCTGGTGGAGTCGATCTTCAGGGTGTCGGAGACGAAAGGACCGCAGTCGATGTCGTTGGTGTACAGGGTCTCGATGCGAACAACCTGGGCCTTGGCGATTTTTGCCAGGATCTCGGTGTTCAGCTCGGTGTTGCACTCAGCCAGGATTTCGCCTGTAGCCGGGTGAACAATAACCTTGGCGGTAGTGCGACCCAGGACGTAGTCAAGAGGCACGTCCAGAGAGGTAATACCGGCTTTTTCGATCTGGTTGATGTGGCGCGCAGTAATACGACGGCCAGCCTCAACAATGACCTTGCCCTTCTCGTCCTGGATATCCAGAACGGCAATCTCACCACGCAGGCGCGAAGGCACCAGTTCCAGGCTGAGGGTTTCATCCTTCAGGCTGAATACGTTGGTGGTATAGAAAGCGTCCAGTACCTGTTCGGTGGTGTAGCCGAGCGCGCGCAGCAGTACCGAGGCCGGCAGCTTGCGACGACGGTCGATACGCACGAACACGCAGTCTTTCGGGTCGAACTCGAAGTCCAACCACGAACCGCGGTACGGAATGATCCGCGCGGAGTACAGGAGTTTGCCGGAGCTGTGCGTCTTACCGCGGTCGTGGTCAAAGAACACGCCCGGGGAACGGTGCAGCTGGGAAACGATTACGCGCTCGGTACCGTTGATAACGAAGGTACCGTTCTCGGTCATCAATGGGATTTCGCCCATGTAGACTTCTTGCTCTTTGATGTCCTTGATCGCTTTGTTCGACGACTCTTTGTCGAAAATGATCAGACGGACTTTTACCCGCAAAGGTACGGCGTACGTTACGCCACGCAACACGCATTCTTTGACATCAAATGCCGGTTCGCCCAGGCGATAACCGACGTACTCCAGCGCAGCATTGCCGGAGTAGCTGATGATCGGGAAAACGGATTTGAAGGCCGCATGCAGGCCCACGTCGCGGAACTGATCTTTGGTCGCTCCCGCCTGCAAGAATTCACGATACGAATCCAGCTGGATAGCCAGAAGGTACGGGACATCCATGACGTCCGGCAACTTGCTAAAGTCCTTGCGGATACGTTTTTTCTCAGTATATGAGTAAGCCATCAGCGTTCCCCAGCTTGGTCACCTGCTTGTTTGGCCCCTCCGACGGGAGCAGCCAGAAAATCTTGCAAACCCCATGGTTTGCACCACCGCTTCGGGTGGCTACAGCGCGTTAATGGCGGCGACCGAGTCGACAGCCAAGAACGGAAAAAGGCCGGTGGCAAGAGCCACCAGCCATCAGCCTTAAGCTTGACGCTTGGGCTGGAGACGCAAGGTCGATGCTTACTTCAGCTCGACTTTAGCGCCTGCTTCTTCCAGAGTTGCCTTGGCTTTGTCGCCGGCATCTTTGGTCACTGCTTCCAGAACCATGGCAGGAGCGCCGTCAACTACAGCCTTGGCTTCTTTCAGGCCCAGACCGGTCAGTTCACGTACTGCCTTGATCACGTTTACTTTCTTCTCGCCAGCTTCCAGCAGCATGACGTTGAATTCGGTTTGCTCTTCAACAACGGCAGCAGCAGCAGCTGGACCGGCGGAAGCAGCGGCAGCGGAAACGCCGAATTTTTCTTCGAAAGCTTTGATCAGCTCAACAACCTGCAGAACCGACATTTCAGCTACGGCGTTGAGGATATCGTCTTGGGAGATAGACATTGCTGTATTTCCTGAATTGGGGGACGGCCTACGCGGCCATCGAAATAAACAAAAATACGCGAGAGAAGTGACTCAGCCTTAGGCTGCGGCAGCTTCTTTTTGCTCGCGAACTGCAGCCAGGGTACGAGCCAGCTTGCTGGTAGCGCCTTGAATCACGCTCATCAGCTGCGAAATGGCTTCGTCGCGGGTCGGCAGTGTTGCCAGTACGTCGATTTGGTTAGCTGCGAGGAACTTGCCCTCGAACGCAGCTGCCTTGATCTCGAACTTATCCTGACTCTTGGCGAATTCCTTGAACAAACGGGCAGCAGCGCCTGGATGGTCCTTGGAGAACGCGATCAGAGTCGGGCCGGTGAACACGTCGTTGAGAACACTGTATTCAGTGTCAGCAACGGCGCGTTTGAGCAGGGTGTTACGTACAACACGTACGTATACGCCAGCTTCACGAGCCTCTTTACGGAGTCCGGTCATAGCGCCTACTGTCACACCACGGGCATCAGCCACGACAGCGGACAGAGCAGCTTTGGCAGCCTCGTTGACTTCAGCGACGATGGCCTTCTTGTCTTCGAGATTAATTGCCACGGGTTTAACTCCTGCTTGTTACCGTTTCATCTGGCCGGAGCCGGATGTCGTTTTGGTGTCTGATTCGGTAAGGAACCGGGAGCACCATCTGCGTAGGCTTGTTGGTTTAAGACTTGCGTCGCCTACGGTCTTGGATAGCCCCCGCCAGGCAGGGACCCCAATCTTTCAATTGGCGCAATCACTTGCGCCAACCTGTGTCTTATACGTCCAGCGAGCCTTGGTCGATGACCAGACCTGGGCCCATAGTGGTGCTCAGGGTGACGCGCTTGACGTAGATGCCTTTCGAGGAAGCTGGCTTGATACGCTTGAGATCAGCGATCAGCGCTTCAACGTTTTCCTTCAGCTTGACGGCGTCAAAGCCGACTTTGCCAACGGAGGTGTGAATGATGCCGTTTTTGTCGGTGCGATAACGAACCTGACCAGCCTTGGCGTTTTTAACAGCGGTGGCTACGTCTGGAGTTACGGTGCCGACTTTAGGGTTAGGCATCAGGCCGCGCGGACCCAGGATCTGACCCAACTGACCTACAACACGCATTGCATCCGGGGAAGCAATAACTACGTCGTAGTTCAGGTCGCCGCCTTTCATTTCGGCAGCCAGGTCGTCCATGCCAACGCGATCTGCGCCGGCGGCCAGAGCAGCTTCAGCTGCCGGGCCTTGGGTGAAGACAGCTACACGTACAGTCTTGCCAGTACCGTGTGGCAGCACAGTAGCGCTACGAACGACCTGGTCGGATTTACGCGGGTCAACACCCAGGTTTACAGCAACGTCAACCGACTCGCTGAACTTGACAGTCGACAGCTCGGTCAGCAGGGCAGCAGCGTCTACAAAGTTGTAGGCCTTGCCTGCTTCGATTTTGCCGGCGATAGCCTTTTGGCGCTTGGTCAGCTTAGCCATTACACACCCTCCACGTTAAGGCCCATGCTACGAGCAGAACCGGCGATGGTACGCACGGCTGCATCCATATCAGCTGCAGTCAAATCCGCGTTTTTGGTTTTCGCGATTTCTTCCAGCTGAGCACGGGTAACAGTGCCAACCTTAACGGTGTTAGGACGAGCGGAACCGCTAGTCAGACCAGCAGCTTTCTTCAACAGAACCGAAGCCGGGGTCGACTTGGTTTCGAAAGTGAAGCTACGGTCGCTGTATACAGTAATGATCACTGGAGTCGGCAGACCTGGCTCAAGACCCTGAGTACGGGCGTTGAAAGCCTTGCAGAATTCCATGATGTTCACGCCGTGCTGACCCAGAGCTGGGCCGACGGGTGGACTAGGGTTGGCCTGAGCGGCCTTCACTTGCAGCTTGATGTAAGCGGTAATCTTCTTGGCCATGAGGCACTCCAATTACGGGTTCGAACGCCTCGAAAGGCTCCCCGGTTACTTGCGCGTTTATCCCAGTGACGACAAAACCCCACAGCCTAAGGCTGCGGGGTTGGGATGCTTTGCCAGCTAGACCTTTTCGACCTGGCTGAACTCCAACTCCACTGGAGTGGAGCGACCGAAAATGAGCACTGCCACCTGGACACGACTCTTTTCGTAGTTAACTTCTTCGACAGTACCGTTGAAATCAGCGAACGGACCATCTGTGACACGAACAACCTCACCCGGTTCGAACAAGGTCTTCGGCTTTGGCTTGTCGCTGCCATCAGCAACACGACGCAGAATCGCTTCCGCCTCTTTGTCGGTGATCGGAGCAGGCTTATCAGCAGTACCGCCAATGAAGCCCATCACACGAGGAGTGTCCTTGACCAAGTGCCAAGTACCTTCATTCATGTCCATCTGAACCAGCACGTAGCCAGGGAAGAACTTGCGCTCACTCTTGCGCTTCTGACCATTCCGCATTTCAACCACTTCTTCAGTGGGAACGAGAATTTCGCCAAAGCCATCTTCCATGCCTGCGAGCTTTACGCGCTCCAGCAAAGAGCGCATCACATGCTTCTCGTAACCCGAATAAGCATGCACAACGTACCAACGCTTAGCCACGGGACACCCTTAGCCAACAATCAAGGAAACAAGCCAACCGAGCAGGGAATCAAGCCCCCACAACAGCAACGCCATAACCAGAACAACAGCCACGACAATCAATGTGGTCTGCGTGGTTTCTTGGCGAGTCGGCCAAACGACTTTACGAATTTCTGTGCGAGCTTCCTTCACCAATACTGCGAAAGACTTACCCTTTGCGGTCTGCAGACCGACAAATGCAGCTACAGCAGCCAGGGCGAGCAAAGCGAGTACGCGGTACAGGATCGGCGAAGCAGAATAGTACTGATTGCCAACAACGCCTACGACCACCAAAGCGACAACAACAAGCCACTTGACCAGATCGAAACGAGAGCTTTGAGCTTCAGCCTTAGGAGTCATCTATGAAGATCCTGTGAAAAGAAAGCCAGACACATTACGTGAATCTGGCAGGTCAGGAGGGAATCGAACCCCCAACCTACGGTTTTGGAGACCGTCGCTCTGCCAATTGAGCTACTGACCTAAAACAAAATCAGGCCGACCATTATGCAGGCCTGAAAAAGACTTTACAACAACCAACCCCACGAGACTTGAATCCACCCAGCCTTTAAAGCCAGAAGCAACACAACCAAGCCGAGGCAGCCGTTAAAACAAAGGCAGATATTTTCATATCTGCCTTGTTATATGGA
Organism: Pseudomonas sp. Leaf59; assembly: GCF_920984685.1. Taxonomy (NCBI): domain Bacteria; kingdom Pseudomonadati; phylum Pseudomonadota; class Gammaproteobacteria; order Pseudomonadales; family Pseudomonadaceae; genus Pseudomonas; species Pseudomonas sp. Leaf59. Next base: position 96,853 of record NZ_CAKLBR010000022.1, read on the forward strand.
GCTCTTGAGCGGATTTGAACCGCTGACCTCACCCTTACCAAGGGTGTGCTCTACCAACTGAGCTACAAGAGCAAAACACCTTGCACAACCTGCAAATCTGGAGCGGGTAGCGGGAATCGAACCCGCATCATCAGCTTGGAAGGCTGAGGTTCTACCACTAAACTATACCCGCGGAGCTTGCAGCTCACGCTAAAAATGGTGGAGGGGGAAGGATTCGAACCTTCGAAGTCGTAGACGTCAGATTTACAGTCTGATCCCTTTGGCCGCTCGGGAACCCCTCCTAAGCGAGCCGGCATTTTACATTAGGCCGGCCTTCTGTCAAGCATTTTCTCATTTAAAAATATGAGGTTAGCTGCGTTGACGTGTTTCACACTGAAGCTCTTAAAAGCTCTTCACTGCGAAGCGGGCGCCATTCTATGCAAACTATTCGCGAGTTGCAATGCCTTCGCACAGCATTATTTTATGTTTTAACTCGTTGAATTCCTTAGCAAGGTTTTCAAAGGGTAGATCGTTAGCCAGGCGCCGACTTTCGGGGGCGATTCTAAGCCAGTAACCCGAAGCATCAGTCGTACTTAGCAGTTGAATCCTGACCTTTATATCCAGACTGATCAGTCGCTGCTCAAGGGCCTGTGCCTGACGCTTGTCAGTGAAACCACCGATGTACATACATGTATTTTGCACTTCTGGCAGTTTTGCTCTATCCGCGCGCGTCGTAGCATCAGCCGACTCGCTCAAAAGGCGAATGTCCTGCTGGGTGCCCCGATACAAACTCAGCGGAGTGACGTCCTTGGCACGCAGCGGCGCCTCTTGCTGATGCCATATGTAATAAAAAATGTTGAGAACGAGCAAAAGCAAAAACAGCCAACGCATAATCACCTCAAGATAAAGGGCATGCCATTGCCAACCCGACGAATACAAGGTCAGGAACCAACCGGGCTTGTGGAACCGCGTCAGCTACCAGATTCGCATCCCCACCCGTCAGGAAGACCGTAAAGTCATCCCCCCAATAGTGACGGGCCAGCTCAAGCTGGGTCAGCACAAACCCTCGGAGCATCAGAGTACACCCGCGCTCGACAGCCTCGACGGTTGTTCGACCAGGATGAAGACATTCAAGGGCTTTTTCGGCCGCCGCATCGTCGTAACGTATCTTGCGGGTATGGGTGCGTAACTGGTTGCGCATCAGCGGCATGCCAGGACAAATGAATCCGCCCAAGTGCTCGCCATCGGCCGTAACGAAATCTGCAGTTGCGGCGGTTCCGAAATCGAGTACAAGGCATGCGCCCGTAGCCAGCCTATATCCGCCAAGCACCGCCAGCCAGCGATCAAGCCCAAGACGCTCGTAATCTTCGTAGCCATTGCGCACCCCGGCCATCTCCCTGGAGGAAGCCACACAGCACACAACAACTCCAAATGCCTGCTCCAACGTCGCGACCAACTTGTTGGTTTCCTCTAACGCGCGGACGCTCACAAGCCGGCAGCGCGTAAGGAGCAGGCCCGGAAGGGCCAACAGACTGTCAATCAGTGCGCTATCTGAGCTTACAATGCCCTCCGCACAGGCACTCGCGCTACCCGAACTGATCACGCGCCACTTGATAAAGCTATTCCCACAGTCGAGCTCAAGAATCATCACGCAACCTCAGGCTTAACTCACCGCCACTGTATATTTTTTCGACACCATCAACATCCAGACGCAAAGCACCCTGACGATCCACTCCCAAAACAACACCATCTATGTGGTTGATACCGGCAATAAGAGACACCGCCTTACCTTGCCACAGGTGATTCAGCTCCCACTCCTCCTGAAGCTCCGAAAAGCCGGAGGCCCTGTGTCGCTCGAGGTAGCTGTTTAGATGACGACTCAGTTGCGCGGCCAAGTGATTACGATTAATGGAAACACCCGTCTGCAATTGCACCGATGTCCATTCCTGATCAACATCGTCGGCCTTCTGCATGTTGACATTGATACCAATGCCCAAGACAACGTGACAGATGTCAGCGGGATCGCCCACCAACTCCAGCAAGATACCGGCAATTTTCTTCTGCCCGACTAGAACGTCGTTCGGCCATTTCAGGGCAGCACCTTGCACCCCAGATTCTCGCAAGGCATGCATTACAGCTAACCCGACAACCAGGCTCAACCCCTCCAGTTGCCGCAACCCACCTTCGATGCGCAACACGAGGCTGTAATAGATGTTCTGCGCAAATGGGCTCACCCACTTGCGGCCGCGCCTGCCTCTACCCGCTGTCTGCTGCTCCGACAGCACGATAAATGGGGGTTCCATACCCGCATTGACAAGGCGAAGAGCCTCGGCGTTGGTAGAGTCGATTGAATCGAAAACCTGAACTGCCCATGACAGAGGAGCCGTATTCAGCACGATCTCTTCAGCATTCAGGAACACCAGCGGCGAGGCCAACTGATATCCGCGGCCGCGGACCTTATGGATGGGTAAATTCAGCTCCGCCTCAAGATTCTGCAGCTGCTTCCAGACAGCACTGCGACTAATCCCCAAAGCAGCGCCAAGCGATTCTCCCGAGTGGAATCGACCATCTTTTAGAAGTTTCAACAACGTCAGCATGCAAGTATCGCCTCACAAAGAGGCACGCATGATAGCCATGCGCAGAGTCATTGCATAGAAAGGCCGAACACTGGCACTGAGAATGGCAGCAGAGGCATCATTAGACTTTCCAACCGCCCAAAACAAAACCCCATCTGCTTTCGCAAATGGGGTTTCGGAATTTAATCTTGACGATGACCTACTCTCACATGGGGAAACCCCACACTACCATCGGCGATGCATCGTTTCAC
>NZ_CAKLBR010000023.1:0-83906 GCF_920984685.1 Pseudomonas sp. Leaf59
GACTTGGTCTACGACCGACAATTTAAAAGCTAGCGTGTAATCGCGTTGGCTGCGCCTTTTTCCCGTATCCATTGAGTCCTCCTGAAGAAAGGTCAGAAGGTGTAAACCTTATTCAGGACGGGACACGATACGAAAAAAAGCCCGACCTTGAGTCGGGCTTTTTCATGGGCGTCATGTTTACTTCGCCGGGCTTACTTGAGGTGTTGCTTGAGTTCGTCCGACGCTTGCAGCAAGGCCGAACGTACCGCCGGCACCTGGCTGACCACGTTAAGCAGGCCGTAGTCGTGGATCATGCCGTTGTAGCGCACGGCGGTGACCGGTACACCGGCCTGGTCCAACTTGCGCGCATAGGCTTCGCCTTCATCACGCAGCACGTCCGCACCGGCGGTCTGGATCAGCGCGGGTGGCAGCCCTTTGAGCTGATCAGTCGTGGCCCGCAGTGGCGAGGCATAGACCTCGGCGCGCTGGTTGGCGTCGGTGGTGTAGTTGTCCCAGAACCACTTCATCATGTTGCGGGTGAGGAAATGCCCTTCGGCATACTGGTTGTAGGAACCGGTGTCAAAGTTGGCGTCGGTCACTGGCCACAACAACAGCTGGAACTTGATCGCCGGCGTGCCCTTGTCCTTGGCCATCAGGCTGACCACCGCCGCCATGTTGCCGCCGACACTGTTGCCCGCAACCGCCAGGCGCTTGCCGTCGACGTTGATCTCTTTGCCGTGTTCGGCGACCCACTTCGTTGCGCCGTAGGCCTGGTTGATCGCCACCGGGTAATGCGCTTCCGGCGAAGGCGTGTAATTGACAAACACTGCGACAGCCCCCGAACCCACCACCAAATCCCGCACCAGGCGTTCATGGGTCGGGTAATCCCCCAGCACCCAGCCGCCGCCGTGGAAAAACATGAACACCGGCAATGTACCCTTGACCCCGGCTGGCCGCACGATGGTCAGGTCCAGCGGCTGGCCATCGACCTGGATGGTCTTCTGGCTCACATCCGCCTTGGGCAGGGTCAGCTTCACACCGGCCTGGGCGCCGGTCAGTACAGCGCGGGCGTCCTTCGGCGTCAGTTGTTCCATCGGTTTACCGGTGCCTGCGTTCAACACATCCAGAAAGGCCTGGGTGTTGTGTTCGACCTCACCGGTCGCCGCAAAGGCGTTGGTGATGGACAGGGCGAGCAGGGTGCCGGTGAGCGCTTTACCAATTGTGTTCATTTCTTTCTCCAGGGGCGGCCGAGGTCATTTAGACGGTTACGTGCAGGCGCACATCGACGTTGCCACGGGTGGCGTTGGAGTACGGGCAGACTTGGTGAGCCGCGTCGACCAGGCTTTGCGCATCGTCCTGGGCCAGGCCCGGCAGGCTGATGTGCAGGTCGATGTCCAGGCCGAAACCGCCAGTGATCTGGCCGATGCCGACGTGGGCAGTGATCGAAGCGTCATCCGGGATTTTGCGTTTGGTCTGGCTGGCGACGAATTTCAGTGCACCGATAAAGCAGGCCGAATAGCCGGCAGCGAACAATTGTTCAGGGTTGGTGGCCTGGCCACCGGCGCCGCCCAATTCCTTGGGCGTGGAGAGTTTTACGTCGAGGATGTTGTCGCTGGAAACAGCACGACCATCACGGCCGCCGGTGGCGGTGGCTACTGCGGTATAGAGAGTTTGCATGGTGTCGTCCTCTGCGTGTTATGCGCTAAATGTTTGCGCGCTAATTAGTTGGTGAGTTGAATGTATAGCGCCAATGTTTAGTGCGCAAGATAAATTTACAAAAATGTTTTAGGTTTTGAATAATGACGCGCCGCAGAACCCAATGTGGGAGCGGGCTTGCTCGCGAAAACGGTGTATCAGTGAATAAATTCAGTGACTGACACTGCGCCTTCGCCAGCAAGCCCGCTCCCACATTTTTGGTGCTTTGGTGCCTTTAGATTGCGTTCTGCAGATGACTGCGCAGAGCAACCAAGTCAGCCTGCAACTGGCGCAATTGCTCAAGCTCAAGGCCGCTGGCGCCGAGGATGCACTGCGGAATGCCCATGGCTTTTTCCTGCAAGGCGCGGCCGGCGGCAGTCAATTCCACCACCACCACGCGCTCGTCTTCACGGCTGCGCGTGCGGCTAAGCAGGCCTTCGGCTTCCAGGCGCTTGAGCAGCGGGGTGAGGGAGCCCGGGTCGGTCAACAGGCGGCTGCTGATTTCGCCGACGGTCAAACCATCCTCTTCCCACAGCACCATCATCGCCAGGTACTGCGGGTACGTCAGGCCGAGGGCTTGCAGCAGAGGCTTGTAGACCTTGGTCATCAGCAGCGAGGTGGAGTGCAGGGCGAAACACAGCTGGTTATCCAGCAGCAGGGATTCGCAAGGGTCAGGATTTTTGCTCATGGCGGTGCCTCGAAAAAAGCGTATCTGGCCTGGAATCTAGCGGGCAAACCTTTAATGCGCCAGATAATTCTGTCCAGTCGGTCAGACCAAGCCACTTTGCAGGGCCAGATCCCAGGGAGGGACCGGGCTGAATCGGGATTTCAGGTATTCCAGCAACAATCGACTGCGCGCATTGGGCTGTTGCTCCAGACGCAGCGCGTAAATCCCGGTGGTTTCCGGGCTAGGCAGGCCGCCTTCGCAGAACAGCGGCAAGAGCTCGCCGCGCACCAGGTACTCACTGGCCAGCCAGGTCGGCAGGTGGGCGATCCCCAGCCCGGCGAGCGCGCCGGACAACAGTGCTTCGGCATTGTTGGCGCTCATGCGGATGCGCTGCGGGCGACAGGTGGCGCGGCGCCCGTCCAGTTCGAAGCGCCAAGCGAACATCGGTGCCAGGCCGTCCCAGTCCAGGCCGTCATGCTCGCTCAGCTCGCGAGGGTGGGTGGGCGTGCCGCGGCTTTTCAGGTACGCCGGGCTGGCGCAAGCGATACGCACGATGCTCGCCAGGGGCGTAGCGATCAGCCGGGTATCGACGATATGCCCGGCACGCAGCACCAGGTCGACCTTGCCCAGGTGCGCGCCCTGCATATCAACAAAACTGTCGATCAAATGCAGGTGCACGTCCAGCCCAGGGTACACGTTCAAAAAGTCGGCGATTACTGGCGCCAAGTGGCGTCGGCCGAAGGCTGCCGGCGCGTCTACGCGAATCAGGCCTTCCGGCGCATGGCTCAGGGACACCGCCTCGGCCCGTGCCAATTGCAACTCGGTGACAATCCTGCGCGCTCGTTCGGCAAAAGCCAGGCCCGCGGGGGTGGGCACCACCGCATGGGTGCTGCGCTGAAACAAGCGGCTGCCCACCGAGCTTTCCAGGCTGTCGATGCGCCGAGCCACTGCCGAAGGCGTCAGCGGATGGCGCCGTGCGGCGGCAGAAAAGCTGCCGGTTTCCAGTACGTCGAGAAACAGGCCCAGTTGATCGGTCAGGGTGTTCGGGTTCATGGGCGAAGGCTTATGCTAGATTGGCATAGCCATTGTGCGTTGCTGTGCGTTTCCACGCCATAGCCGACTGCGTAGCATGCAAGGCTTGAGATTGTGGAGTAACGAGCGGTGTTGGATTTAGCGATATACCTGGTATTGGGCGCAGCCCTCGGCACGGTGGGCGGCTTGTTCGGGATCGGCGGCGGGCTGATTGCCATCCCGGTGCTCGGCGTGTTGTTCGGCCTGGACCAGCAACTCGCCCAGGGCACGGCGCTGGTGATGGTGGTGCCGAATGTAATGCTGGCCCTGTGGCGCTACCACCAACGTAATCGCATTGAATTGCGGCATGCCTTGCCGCTGGGCGTGATGGGTTTCAGTTTTGCCTGGCTCGGTTCGATCTGGGCGGTGGGGCTGGACGCAGGCGTGATGCGCATCGGTTTTATTGTGTTTCTGGTGGTGCTGGCGGCCTACAACGGGGTGCGCATGTTCACACGTAACGCGCCGCCGACGGCGCAGATGCGTTATTCCTGGCCCTGGTTGGGCGTACTGGGCGCCGCGTCCGGCGCCATGGGCGGGCTGTTTGGCGTCGGTGGCGCGGTGGTTGCCACGCCGGTATTGACCAGTGTGTTCGGTACCACCCAGGTGGTCGCGCAAGGCTTGTCACTGGCTCTGGCATTGCCCAGCACCGGCGTAACCCTGGTGACCTACGCCTGGCACCACGAAGTGGATTGGGCAATCGGCGTGCCCCTGGCAGTCGGCGGCCTGCTGAGTATCAGCTGGGGTGTGAAGGTCGCCCATGCGCTGCCGGAGCGCGTGCTGCGCGGGCTGTTCTGCGGATTTCTGGTGGTGTGTGCGGTGATGCTGACCTTTAAAGTCTGAAGCCTTCGAGGATGTATTGCGCCAGGCACTCGGTGATGGGCGAGGCCATCGCCGGGTTGCGCAGCAGCCGCAGGTTCATCGACGGCAGCGGCGGAAAGCCGTCTTCGCTGCCGAGTATGCGCAGGTCTTCGGTCACCAGGCTTTCCAGGCTGACCATCACCGCCAGGCCGGCGCTGACCACGGCCTGGATCGCCGCCACATTGGAGCTGTGATACGCCAGCCGGTAATCGAGCCCGACGCTGTCCAGCGCGGCCTGGCTCCACTGGGTGCCGAAGCACTCAACGCCGGACACCGCCAGGGGCAGGGTATCGTGTTCGTCCACGCAAAAGCACGCGGCGGCGGCCCACACCATTCGTTCGGTGCGCAGCAGTTCACCGACATCGTCGCCGGGCTGGCGGCTGATCACCGTCAAGGCCAGGTCGCGGCGCTGCATCAGCACGTTCGAGGCCTCGCAGTGCATCTCGATCTGGATCAGCGGATAAGCCTTGGAAAACCGCGTGAGAATCCCTGGCAGGTAGCGCATCACGTAGTCATCCGGCGTGCCGATGCGTACCAGCCCCACCATATGCGGCTCGCGCAGGGTATTGAACACCTCGCTGTGCAGTTTCAGGATGCGCCGCGCATAGCCCAGCAGCACCTGGCCCTCGGGCGTCAGGCGTACCTGTCGACCGTCACGTTCGAACAGCTTGCGTTGCAGCACATCCTCTTCAAGGCGTTTCATCTGCATGCTCACCGCCGACTGGGTGCGATTCACCCGTTCGGCGGCGCGGGTAAAGCCGCCCTGGTCGGCGATGGCGACGAAGGTGCGCAGCACGTCAGTGTCGATGCTCGGGTAGCCGGACAATTGATCAATCTCCGAGATGTATTGCATAAGAAACATTCGTTGGATTGATCATAGAGCCAGGCACACACTTTCGTCATCCCCACAGGAGGGCGAGAAGATGAAAGGTCAAAAAGGTTTTGTGCTGATCGCGAAGCGGCCTTTGGCCGGGCTGTTTCAGGGCATTGTGCGTTGGCACACGGTGTACCGGGAGCGCCGGTTACTGGCGACCCTGAACGACGACGCGCTCAAGGACATTGGGCTCAGCCGCGCCGACGTGGAGCAGGAAAGCCAACGGCATTTTTGGGACGACCCTTTGCGAAAGTAACTTGGGTTGTGGTTGGAGGGCTTGCTTGTGCTTGACTGTGGCGAGCCCTAATGCCGTTCAGTTAAGCGCAGATTCCCTGTGGCGAGCAGGCTTGTCCTGCGTTGGGCTGCGCAGCAGCCCCAAAACCAGGCGCTGAGCCGTATCAGGTACACCGCGTTTTGCTCGATTGGGAGCGCTTCGCACCCCAACGCGGGGCAAGCCCGCTCGCCACAGGCAGTCCGTCAGCAGGCATTTCCAGCTACGGCCTTAGCGCTTGACCTGCTTCAGTGTTTCGGCAATCAGGAACGCCAGTTCAAGCGACTGATCGGCATTCATCCGAGGGTCGCAGTGGGTGTGGTAGCGGTCCGACAAACCGTCTTCGGTAATCGGCCGTGCGCCGCCGATGCACTCGGTGACGTTCTGCCCGGTCATCTCGATATGAATCCCGCCGGCATAGCTGCCCTCGGCCTGGTGCACCTGGAAGAATTCCTTCACTTCGCCGAGGATCTGCGCAAAGTCGCGGGTCTTGTAGCCGCTGCTGGCCTTGATGGTGTTGCCATGCATCGGGTCCGAACTCCACAGCACCTGCTTGCCTTCACGCTGCACGGCGCGGATCAGGTGGGGCAGGTGGTCGCCGACCTTGCCTGCGCCCATGCGCGCGATCAGGTTGAGGCGGCCGGGATCGTTGTCCGGGTTGAGAATGTCGATCAGGCGGATCAGGTCGTCAGGGTTCATGCTCGGGCCGACCTTGACGCCAATCGGATTGTTCACCCCGCGCAGGAACTCGACGTGGGCGCCGTCGAGCTGACGGGTGCGGTCGCCGATCCACAACATGTGGGCCGAGCAGTCGTAGTAATCGTTGGTCAGGCTGTCGCGGCGCACGAAGGCTTGTTCGTAGTTGAGCAGCAGCGCTTCGTGGGCAGTGAAGAAGCTGGTTTCGCGCAACTGCGGCGAGCTGTCCATGCCACAGGCGCGCATGAACGCCAGGGTTTCGTCGATGCGGTCGGCCAACTGGCTGTATTTTTCAGCCAGGGCGGAGTTGGCGATGAAGTCCAAATTCCACTTGTGCACCTGGTGCAGGTCGGCGAAACCGCCCTGGGCAAATGCGCGCAGCAGGTTGAGGGTGGCGGTGGACTGGTGATAGGACTGCAGCAGACGGTCCGGGTCGGGCACGCGGCTTTTTTCATCGAAGCCGATGCCGTTGACGATATCGCCGCGGTAGGCGGGCAGGGTGATGCCGCCGATGGTTTCATCGTTGGACGAGCGCGGCTTGGCGAACTGGCCGGCCATGCGCCCGACTTTCACCACCGGGCAGCCGGCGGCGAAGGTCATCACGATCGCCATCTGCAAGAGCACCTTGAAGGTGTCGCGGATTTTGGCAGCGGAGAACTCGGCAAAGCTCTCGGCGCAGTCGCCGCCTTGCAGCAGGAACGCGCGGCCCTCGGTGACTTCGGCAAACTGACGGCGCAACTCGCGGGCTTCCCCGGCAAACACCAGTGGGGGGTAGCTGGCGAGGTTCTGCTCCACTTGCAGCAAGTGCGCAGCGTCCGGGTACCGGGGTTGTTGCTGGATCGGCAGGGCGCGCCAGCTGTCGGGGCTCCAGGGTTGGCTCATCATGAACTCGATTGGCTGATTGACGGTCGGGCGCCAATGTTATCAGCAATTAGTGCGTGACCTGTTGCCGCCGGTTGGCCGACAATCGCGCCTTTGCCGTGCGGTAAACCCTTTAGGAGTAGTGATGACCGAGGAGCGTGTCGAGCGCCTGCTGGCCGAGGTGCATGATGACTTCGGCATGATCCGTGTGCTGGAAGTGGCCGATTACCGCTTTCTCGAGTTTGGCGACGCCATCGAGCAAAGCTGCGTGTTCACCGCCGACCCGAGCTGGCTGGAGTACGACTACACCCGCGCCATGCTGGTTGGCGCGTTGTGCCATGAGCAGCCGGACAGCGCGCTGTTTCTCGGCCTGGGCGCCGGCACCCTGACCCAGGCATGCCTCAAGTTCCTGCCGCTGGAAGACGTCGAAGCCATCGAGCTGCGCCCCGATGTGCCGCGCCTCGCCATCGAGTACCTGGGGCTGGACGATGATCCACGCCTGTACATCCGCATCGGCGATGCCTTGCAGTTGCTGGAAAGCGCTGAGCCGGCTGACTTGATTTTCGTCGACCTCTACACCGATGTCGGCCCCGGCGTCGGGCACCTGGCGTGGACGTTTCTGGAAAACTGCCAGAAAAAGCTCAACCCGGGCGGTTGGCTGGTGATCAACCAATGGGCCACCGACGATGGCAAACCGTTGGGGGCAGCGCTGTTGCGCGGGCTGTATCACCGACATTACTGGGAGCTGCCGGTGAAGGAGGGCAATGTGATCTTGCTGGTGCCTTCGGAGCTGGATCAGGAACTGGAGCTGGAGGCGCTCTCGGCGCGTGCCGAGGCCCTGGCGCCGCGATTGGGGTATTCGTTGCAGCCGTTGATCAAGGCAATTCGGCCGGCGACTTAGGTGACTATCAGAGCCTCATCGGGGCTTGCCCTAATGCCGTTCAGTTAAGCGCAGATTCCCTGTGGCGAGCAGGCTTGTCCTGCGTTGGGCTGCGCAGCAGCCCCAAAACCAGGCGCTGAGCCGTATCAGGTACACCGCATTTTGCTCGATTGGGGGCGCTTCGCACCCCAACGCGGGGCAAGCCCGCTCGCCACAATACGCCCACACATTTTCCTTAACTGAACGGCATTAGGGCTTGCCCCCGATGAGGCCCTCAGTGCCGCCATCAAATCCCCTTGAACACCCCCGGCCGCTTCTCGATCATCGCCCGCACGCCTTCCCTGGCATCCTCACTGTTAAGCAATTGATCCACCACCGCAGGCAAGGCGGCGGCCGCCACGGTTTCGCCTTCCATGCGGGCCAGACGCGCCGAGGTCAATGTGGCCTGAACCCCAAGCGGCGCCTGACGGGCGATGCGGCTGGCCAGTTCGATGGCGCGCGGCAGCAGGTCTTCGCTGGCCATCACCTCCTGCACCAGCCCCAGGCGCAGGGCTTCATGGGCGTCGAACTCGTCGCCGGTGAGCAGCCAGCGCATGGCATTGCCCCAGCCCGCGAGCTGGTGAAAACGCAGCGTCGCGCCACCGAACGGAAAGATTCCGCGCTGCACTTCCATTTGCGCAAAGCGGGTATTGCTGGCGCAAAGGTTGATGTCCGCCGCCAGCATCAGCTCGATGCCGAGGGTCAGGCAATAACCTTGGGCCGCGATAATCACCGGCTTGCTGACCCTTGGTCCGGCAAACACGCCCCAGGGATCGCAGCCCCCCGGCGGCGGTTGCCAGCCGCCGGCCATCACGCCGCTGACATTGGCCAGGTCCAGCCCGGCGGTAAAATGGTCGCCATGGGCGAATACCACGGCCACCCGCGCGACGTCGTTTCGATCAAATTCGCCATACGCCAGGCTCAGGTCATTGAGCAAATCGAGGTCGAAGGCGTTGCGCTTGGCCACCCGGTCCAGGCCCAACAGCAGGACATGACCCCGGAGTTCACGGCTGACGCGGCTACTGCTGGCTTGATTCATCGGGCGTGCCCTCGGGCGCGGGAGTTAAGGTTTCGGACCGAAGGTGCGATCCAATCGGTGAATCGTTTAAGCGTTATGCCCAGCAGGGCCGGGCGTTTGCAAAACAGACCCTGCTGCGGGTATCTGCAAAACCTGTGACGCAGCGCGGTACATCGGTGCGTTGCGCGAAAAAAAGCTCCCTTTTTCAGGTATTTCCGGTATAGTGCGCGCCGGCCTTTAACCGGGCCGCGTTCAGGTAGCGCAATTCCCCGAAGCCAGCTTCGGCTGCACGTCCGCACAGCGGACTCTTCCTTGACGAATCTTTTTCATTCATTCGTTTTCGCAAATCCCCGCCGACAAAGCAGCCAGGGCGACTCTTGAGTCTCAACACGGCATGCGCAGCTTTGGAGCATGGGTCTTTGCGGATGCACTTAGAGGCAGACCCATGACCCAGGAAACCGGCGGCTTCGCCGCTTTTAATCTTAACCCGAACATTCTCGCTGCCGTCATCGCGACCGGCTACGAAGAACCTTCGGCGATTCAGCAGCAATCGATCCCGATCATCATGGCCGGCCAGGACATGATTGGCCAGGCGCAAACCGGTACTGGTAAAACCGCCGCGTTCGCCCTGCCTATCCTGCACTGCATCGATCCTGCCAAGCGCGAACCGCAAGCCCTGATCCTGGCGCCAACCCGTGAGTTGGCGCTGCAAGTAGCAACCGCTTTCGAAACCTACGCCAAGCAAATGCCAGGCGTTACCGTTGTGGCCGTTTACGGCGGCGCGCCCATGGGCCCACAACTGAAAGCCATCCGTAACGGCGCACAGATCGTTGTCGCCACCCCGGGCCGTCTCTGCGACCACCTGCGTCGCGACGAGAAAGTCCTGTCCACCGTGAACCACCTGGTGCTGGACGAAGCTGACGAAATGTTGAAGCTGGGCTTTATGGATGACCTGGAAGTCATCTTCAAGGCACTGCCTGCGACCCGTCAGACCGTACTGTTCTCGGCCACCCTGCCGCAGTCTATCCGTGCCATTGCCGAACGCCACCTGCGCGATCCGCAACACGTGAAAATCCAGACCAAGACCCAGACCGTTACCGCGATCGAACAGGCTCACCTGTTGGTTCACGCTGACCAGAAGACCTCGGCTGTATTGAGCCTGCTGGAAGTCGAAGACTTCGACGCCCTGATCATGTTCGTGCGCACCAAGCAAGCCACCCTGGACCTGGCCAGTGCCCTGGAAGCCAAAGGCTACAAAGCCGCTGCGCTGAACGGTGACATCGCCCAGAACCAACGCGAGCGCGTGATCGATTCCCTCAAGGATGGCCGTCTGGACATCGTTGTGGCGACCGACGTTGCTGCTCGTGGCCTCGACGTTCCACGTATCACCCACGTGTTCAACGTTGACATGCCTTACGATCCCGAGTCCTACGTTCACCGTATTGGCCGTACCGGCCGTGCCGGTCGCGAAGGCCGTGCATTGCTGCTGGTGACTCCGCGTGAGCGCCGCATGCTGCAGGTGATCGAGCGTGTAACCGGTCAGAAAGTTGCCGAAGTCCGCCTGCCGGATGCTCAGGCTGTTCTCGATGCGCGCATCAAGAAACTCACCAATAGCCTGTCGCCATTGGTGGCTGACGCTGAATCGACCCACGGCGAACTGCTCGACCGCCTGACTGCCGATATCGGCTGCACCCCACGTGCCCTGGCTGCAGCTTTGCTGCGCAAGGCTACCAACGGTCAGGCCCTGACCCTGGCAGCCATCGAGAAAGAACGCCCACTGGTGCCGAACAACGCCCCGCGCGGTGATCGTCCAGAGCGTACCGGCGACCGTCCGGACCGTGGTGATCGTGAGCGTCGTGCTCCGGTTCCATTGGCTGAAGGCCGCGCTCGTTGCCGTACCGCGCTGGGCGCGCGTGACGGTATCGCTGCCAAGAACCTGCTGGGCGCTATCCTCAACGAGGGTGGCCTGGCACGTGAAGCCATCGGTCGCATCCAGGTGCGCGACAGCTTCTCTCTGGTAGAGCTGCCGGAAGACGGCCTGGAAAAACTGCTGACCAAGTTGAAAGACACGCGCGTTGCCGGTAAGCAGCTGAAGCTGCGTCGCTACCGCGAAGATTGATTTGCCGCTACGGCTGATTGATCGCCCATAAAAAATCCCCGACTGGTTCGGGGATTTTTTTTGCCTGATATTTTTTTGGATCAGTCCCCGGTCAACTGTGGGAGGGGGGCGTGCTCCCGATGGCGGTACAAGGGCCAATACCTGCAAGGCTGAGCAAACCCGGCGTCAACCGAAGCGGTAGATGTCCATTCCAAGCGCACCCAGGGTGAAGCCTTGGTGCTCGATGCTGAAAGGGCCACCCGCACCGCGAGCGAAATACAGCGGTAGCAAATGTTCATCGCTGGGATGGCTGCGCAGCGCATGCGGCGCCAGGCGGCGATAGTCGTGCAGTATTGCCTCGTCATCGGCGGCGAGGGTCTCCACCATCCAGTCACGAAACTCCCTGGCCCACGGCTCGATGCTGTCCGGTCCGGCGCGCCAGTCCAGTTCACCCAGGTTATGGGTGATGCTGCCGGAACCGATCAACAGCACACCTTGCTCGCGCAGGCTGGCCAGCGCACGCCCGACACGGGTTTGCAGGGCCGGGCCCATGCGGCTGGGCAGCGAGACTTGCACCACCGGAATATCCGCCGCCGGATACATCAACGACAGCGGCACCCAGGTGCCGTGATCGAATGGGCGACGCTCGTCGATCTGCGCCTCCAGGCCGTCTGCGTGAAGCCGCTCGACAATGGCGCTCGCCAACTGCGGATCGCCCGGCGCCGGGTATTGCACCGCGAACAATTCGCGAGGGAAGCCGCCGAAGTCGTGCCAGGTTTGCGGCGCCGCACTGCCGCTGACCAGCAGCCCGGTGCTTTCCCAGTGCGCCGACACCACCACGATCGCCTCAGGCTTGGGCAGCTCTGCCGCCAGCCGCTGCAGAGCAGGGCCGCTGGCGCCCGGTTGCAGGGCGAGCATGGGCGAACCGTGGGAGATGAACAGGCTGGGCAACATGCGTAGGGTCCTGAGGGTTAAGATGCTGCCATCTTCAGTCAGATCATTGATCTAAATCCAATATAAGTTTTAGCGCTTTTTGATCGAATTTCCCGGGGGATTTATGCAGCCTGAATTTTGGCAAGCGCGTTGGGCGCGCAATCAGATCGGCTTTCACCTGCCCGAGGTCAACCCGTACCTGCAACGCCACTGGCCGACGCTGGGCGTGGCCGAGGCTGCAAAAGTGCTGGTGCCGTTATGCGGTAAAAGCCTGGATTTGATCTGGCTGGCCGCGCAGGGGTATCGCGTGATGGGCGTGGAACTGTCGGAGCAGGCGGTTCAGGCGTTCTTCAGTGAGCAGGGCCTGACGCCACAGGTCGTTGAGAAGGGCGCCTTCAAGGTTTATCAGACGGGACTGATCGAGCTGTGGTGCGGTGATTTCTTCGTCCTGGATGCGCAGGCGCTGGGTGATTGCAGTGCGCTGTATGACCGCGCGGCGCTGATCGCCTTGCCGCCGTTGATGCGTGCGCAGTATGCCGGGCATCTCACTGCGCTGCTGGGGGCCGGCACAAAAGGCCTGCTGGTCACGCTCGACTATGACCAGGTGCAAAAGGCCGGCCCGCCCTTTGCGGTGAATGATGACGAAGTGCGCACGTTGTTGTGTGAGGGCTGGAGCGTGGATGTGCTGCAAGAGCAGGACATCCTGGGCGAGAGCTGGAAGTTCGTGCAGGACGGCGTCACGCGACTGGAGGAGCGCGCCTATCGGCTGGACCGGCGCTGAGGTCTGCGCTGTTCATGCCAACGCCTTCGCGGGTAAGTCGAATTGTCGCGCCGGCGCTCCCACAGGGGATCTGCGCTTAACTGACTGACATTAGGGCTTGCCCGCGATGGCGTTTCAAGCACCCACAAAAAAGGAGCGATCAAGTCGCCCCTTTCAGTGTCACTGCCTGACCGTCAGCCGCGACGGCGCAGTGCGTCGATTCGCTCTTCCAGCGGTGGATGGCTCATGAACAAGCGCGCCATGCCCTGTTTGATGCCGCCGTTGATACCGAAGGCCGTCAGGCTGTCCGGCATATGCACCGGCAGGCCCTGTTCGGAGCGCAGGTGCTGCAAGGCTGCAATCATCGCCCCGGTACCGGCCAGACGCGCACCGGCTTCGTCTGCACGGAATTCGCGTTTGCGCGAGAACCACATGGTGATCGCACTGGCCAGGAAACCCAGCACCAGCTCGGCGAAAATGGTCGCCACGAAGTAGGCGATGCCGCGACCCTCTTCGTTCTTGAAGATCACCTTGTCGACAAAATTGCCGATGATCCGCGCGAAGAACATCACAAAGGTGTTTACTACGCCCTGTACCAGCGCCAGGGTAACCATGTCGCCGTTGGCTACATGGCCGATCTCGTGGGCCAGTACCGCCTTCACTTCATCGTAGGAAAAGCGTTCCAGCATGCCCTGGCTGACCGCAACGAGCGCATCGTTCTTGTTCCAGCCGGTGGCGAAGGCGTTCGCTTCATAGGCCGGGAAGATCCCGACTTCGGGCATCTTGATGCCGGCCTCGCGGGACAATTGCTCGACGGTCTGCAGCAACCATTGCTCATGTCGGGTACGGGGCTGGGTGATCACCTGGGTACTGGTGCTCATTTTCGCCATCCACTTGGAGATGAACAGCGAAAACAGCGAGCCGGCAAAACCAAAGACCGCACAGAAAACCAGCAGCTGATTGAGGTTCAGGTCAACCCCGTTGGCCGCCATGAACCCGTTGAAGCCAAAAAGGCTCAGGGTGATGCTGGCAATCAGCACGACCGCCAGGTTAGTGGCCAGAAACAGCAGGATGCGCATCATGGTTGTAGAGTTCTCCTCATGCTTAATATGTCGCGTACTGCGGGGTATATAAGGTGCAGCCTGGGGTGATTCAACCGGGCGACTATTTCAAACTGTGTCCTACAGCTTTTATGTAAACCCTTGAAGGGATTTTCCTACCTGACAAACCGCTCGGCACGCGCTTTCAATCGTCTTGCGGCCTAGTGTTTACGGGGCCTGGCGGTTGCCGAGAGTTCAAGAGATGGGTCAGACCCAGGGCAGGCCAGAGAAGTGTTGCCAGATAATCGCTGTACGACCAAAAGCTGGCCGTACAGTGTCATTTTCGTTACTGGCGATAAGACTTGAGGAAGTTGCCGATACGGCCAATGGCCATTTCCAGGTCATCCACACGCGGCAGGGTCACCACACGGAAGTGATCCGGCCACGGCCAGTTGAACGCGGTGCCCTGGACTACCAGCAGCTTTTCCGACAGCAGCAGGTCGAGCACGAACTTTTCGTCGTTGAGGATCGGGCACACCTTCGGGTCGATACGCGGGAAGGCATACAGCGCACCCATGGGTTTGACGCAGCTCACGCCGGGAATGTCGTTGAGCAGCTCCCAGGTACGGTTGCGCTGTTCAAGCAGGCGGCCCTGGGGCAATACCAGATCGTTGATGCTCTGGTAGCCGCCGAGGGCGGTCTGGATCGCGTGCTGGCTCGGCACGTTGGCGCACAGGCGCATGTTGGCCAGTATGTCGATGCCTTCGAT
Source organism: Pseudomonas sp. Leaf59 (assembly GCF_920984685.1). Lineage (NCBI taxonomy): Bacteria > Pseudomonadati > Pseudomonadota > Gammaproteobacteria > Pseudomonadales > Pseudomonadaceae > Pseudomonas > Pseudomonas sp. Leaf59. Next base: position 14,510 of record NZ_CAKLBR010000023.1, read on the forward strand.
GTAGCTCTGGGCATTGTGCTTGGGCCCGGAAATCGCGATCCAGCCGGAGCGGAAACCCGCCACTCGATAGGACTTGGACAGGCCGTTGAACGTCAGGCACAACAGGTCCGGGGCCAGGGAGCCGGTGCAAATGTGCACGGCGTCGTCGTAGAGGATCTTGTCGTAGATCTCGTCGGAGAACACCACCAGGTTGTGCTGGCGTGCCAGTTCGAGCATGCCCAGCAACACTTCCCTGGAGTACACGGCACCGGTGGGGTTGTTCGGGTTGATGATCACCAGGGCTTTGGTATTGGGAGTGATCTTGGCTTTGATATCGGCCAGGTCCGGGAACCAGTCGGCGCCTTCATCGCACAGATAGTGCACCGGGTGGCCGCCGGCGAGGGTCACAGCGGCGGTCCACAGCGGATAATCCGGCGCGGGTACAAGCACTTCGTCGCCGTTGTTGAGCAGGGCCTGCATGGACATCACGATCAGCTCGGACACCCCGTTGCCCAGGTAAATGTCCTCGATGCCGACACCTTCTACCTGCTTCTGCTGGTAGTACTGCATCACCGCCTTGCGCGCGCTGAACAGGCCTTTGGAGTCACTGTAGCCCTGGGCTGTCGGCAGGTTGCGGATCACGTCCTGGAGGATTTCTTCCGGCGCTTCGAAACCAAAGGGGGCCGGGTTGCCGATGTTCAGCTTAAGGATGCGATGGCCTTCCTCTTCCAGGCGTTTGGCGTGCTTGAGCACGGGGCCGCGAATGTCGTAGCAGACGTTGGCGAGCTTGTTCGATTTGCTGACCTGCATGGCGATGTGATCCTGAAAATGAACGATCCAGACGGCGAAGACACTACCGTACTGTGAATCCTGCGCGGTCCGCACCTGTAAATACGTTTGAATGGCGGTGGCGCGGGTGCCAGACTGGCGTTTTGAAGAGGCGCAATCATACGTGCCGCCTGATCCATGGAAAAGACACAGATCAGGGTTTTTCAGTGACCGAGGTGTACCGATGGATAAGTTGCAGAAAACCGTTGATGAATGGAAAGCGATGCTTGATCCGGAGCAATACAACGTATGCCGTCTCAAGGGCACCGAGCGCCCGTTCACCGGCAAGTACAACGAGACCAAAGCCGACGGCGTCTATCACTGCATCTGCTGCAATGAAGCGTTGTTCGACTCCACCACCAAATTCGACTCCGGTTGCGGCTGGCCCAGCTTTTACGCGCCGATTGCCGACAGCGCGATGATCGAGGTTCGCGACGTCAGCCACGGCATGATCCGTACCGAAGTCACCTGTGCCAAATGCGATGCGCACCTGGGCCATGTGTTCCCGGACGGCCCGCCGCCGACCGGCCTGCGTTACTGCATCAACTCGGTGTGCCTGGACTTCGTGCCGCGCTGAAGTCCAATGCGGGAGGGGCCTTGCTCACTCCCGCATGCTGATTGCGCTCCATCAGCGCCATCGATGTAAATTGCGCACGATTGAGTTGCCCGCTATTTTTCAAACCCTTCCACTGATCGAGACTTTGTCATGGCCGACCCGCTGCTGAGCATCCCGTGCACCACCATCAAGGGTGAGCAGAAGACCCTGGCCGATTTTGCCGGCAAGGCCATCCTGGTGGTCAACACCGCCAGCAAATGCGGCTTCACCCCGCAGTACAAGGGCCTTGAACAACTCTGGCAGCAGTACAAGGACCAGGGCCTGGTGGTGCTGGGGTTTCCATGTAATCAGTTCGGCAAGCAGGAACCGGGCGATGAAGGCGCGATTTCAGAGTTCTGCGAGCTGAACTTCGGCGTCAGCTTCCCGTTGTTCAAGAAAGTCGATGTCAACGGCAGTGATGCCCACCCCTTGTTCGTTCAACTGAAAAAACAGGCGCCCGGCCTGTTGGGCTCCAAAGGCATCAAGTGGAATTTTACCAAGTTCCTGATCGGCCGCGATGGCCAGCAGGTCAAGCGGTTTGGTCCAACCACCAAGCCACAGGACCTGACCCTGGAGATTGAAGCGCTGCTCAAATGAGCGATGCGACGCGCATGTGCCTTGCGCAACTCACCGCGCTGCCGCCTCGGGAACCCACAGGTCCAGCAGCGCATTGAGTTCCTCGCGGCGGAATGGTTTGGCCAGGTAGTCATCCATCCCCGCCGCTCGGCAGCGCTCGCGTTCCTCGGACAGCGCATTGGCCGTCAACGCGACAATCGGCAGATCCGGCCAGCGGCCACTGCGGCGGATCTGGCGGCTGGCTTCGTAGCCGTCCATCACCGGCATGTTGCAGTCCATCAACACCATGTCAAAGCGCTGTTCCTCAAGAAACTTGAGCGCCTCGCCGCCATGGGCCGCCACGATCACTTCACAACCCAGCTTGGCGAGCATGCCTTTGGCCACCAATTGATTGACCGGGTTGTCCTCCACCAGCAGGATGCGCGCCCGGTGCGCCAGCGGCGCGGCTTCCCGCTGCACGGTATCGAGCGCCAACTGCGTGTCGCTGCGCAGGTTGCGTTGCAGGATCTGGTACAAGGCATTGCGGCTCAAAGGGCGCGCCTGTTGCTGCAAGGGCGCGAACGCGGCGACCTCTTCGCCGGGCATGAAATTGCCGTAGGCGGTGACCACGAGAATGGGCGCGGTAATGCCCGGGCGGATGCGGAACAGGCATTCCGGGCAGTCGGTGATCAGCAGGTCGGGCGTTTGCCCGGTCATGTCGTCATCCATCGTCAAACAGCGCGTGGTCAGCCCCCAGTGCGGCAGCAGCGAAGTGAGCAGCTCCGTCAGGCCGCTGCCGGTATGGGTGATCACCAGCACTTCACCTTTGAGCGGCGCCTGTCGGCTGGCGGGTAGATGGGTGGGCAACGGCAGTTCGGCGCAGAACTGGCTGCCAAAGCCCACCTCGGAACTGATGCTCAACCGTCCGTGCATGGCTTCACACAGGTTGTGGGTCAGCGCCAGGCCCAGCCCGGTGCCGCCAAACTGGCGGGTGATGCCGGCGCCGGCCTGGGTGAACGGCTGGAAGATCTTTACCTGCGCGTCCTGGGCGATGCCGATGCCGGTGTCGCAGACCTCGATTTTTACCTGATCGCCCTGGGCGCTGAGCCGCACATCCACGCGGCCGAAGCGCGTGAACTTCAAGGCGTTGGAGAGCAGGTTGCTGACGATCTGCCGTACCCGCGTCGGGTCACCGAGCACCTGTGCCGGAAATTGCGGATCGATCAGGCAGGTCAGCTCGACGCTCGGCGCCGCATTCTGCGACAGCAGGTTGGCGGTGTCTTCCACCATTGAACCCAGGTCGAACGGGATGCGCTCCAGTTCCAACTGGCCCGCGTCGAACTTGGAGAGGTCGAGAATATCGTTGAGCAAGTCCACCAGCACCTTGCCGGAGTCGTGGGCGATGGACAGTTGCTGGCGCTGTTCGGCGTTCAGCGGGCTGTCCAGCGACAACGCGATCATGCCGAGCAAGCCATTGAGCGGCGTACGAATTTCGTGGCTCATGTTGGCCAGGAACGCTGCCCGCGCCTGTGCCATGCCCAGGGCGTTCATCTTCGCCGCCTCCAGCTCATCGTTGGATTGGCTCAGGCGCTGGTTGCTGGCCTTGAGCTCCAGAGTACGCGCCGAAACGATATCTTCCAGCTGCCCCAGGTATTCGGTGAGGCGATCCTCGGCGTGGCGGCGCTGCTGGATTTCGGTTTGCATGTTGTCAAATTGCTGGTTGGCCACGTTGACCAGCACGCCGATCTCATCCTGCTCATGCCCTGGCGGGCAGTCCAGGCGCGCCTGCTTGCGGTCGCTCAATTCGCGGATGATGCGCACCAGTGGCTGCGTCAGCATCACGTAGAACAGGCCCAGCAGGATCCCGGTCAGCAAGAGGCTGCGCACGAACCCGTTGAGCAGAGTGATTTCGGCGCGGCGCAGGAAGCGGCTGCCGAAGGCATAAGTGTCAACGTCCAGGTACAGCACGCCGAGTGACTCGTCGGGCATGTGGCTGAGGAACAGACGGTCTTCGAATTGGCGATTGGCGCCAAACAGGAAATCGCTGATGGGACGATAGGTGCTTTCGCTGCGCGGCCGATTGACGTCCGCGAGTATCACGCCGTTGTTGTCGACCAGTTGCGCACGGATGATGGCCGGGGAGTGCAGCAGGCCCAGCGTCAGCTCCTTGGCCAGTTCAGCGTCGATGTTGTAGGCGATGCGTGACGCCGGGTTATGGCTGATTTCGATCAGCGAGCGAATTTCACGGTTGATGGATGCGTCTTCGCTGGCATAATCAATGCCAATTTGCCCAAGGCTGAGCAAGGTTCCCAGGATGAAACCTACCAGCACAGTCAGTTTGGCTTGTTTATAAGACAAGCGGTGGGCGAACCTGATATCCATCGAGTGTTGAACCACTTCACGTTTCCTTTCGCCGGCAAGCATAGCTGAACATCCACAAGCCAAGGCTTGCCCGGCACGAATCGTTTATTTTTACAGGTGCAGCCTGTTGCGGCCAGCAGCACGGCTGCCAATACGCCATCTTTTGCAGGAACTTGCCAGAGGAATAGACGTGGACTCTCGATTGAACGCTTTTCTTGAGCGTGCCGACGCGGTACTCGCGCGGCTGGAACCCTTGTTACCCGCGCCCCGCCAAGCCATCGACTGGCATCAGTGCCTGGCCGCCCGTTGGCAGCGCGAAGGCCGCAGCGGCTTCCTGCTGCCGCTGGAGGTCAGCCTCGACATGCGCCTGTCCGACCTGATCGGCGTCGACAAACAGCGCGAGCAACTGGCACGCAACACTCAGCAGTTTATTAACGGCCTGCCTGCCAACCATGCGTTGCTGTGGGGCTCGCGGGGCACCGGTAAATCTTCCATGGTGCGTGCCCTGCTGGCCGAGCACGCCAAGGCCGGCTTGCGCCTGATCGAGATCGAGCGCGACCACCTGGCCGATCTGCCGCGCGTGGTCGAGCAATTGCTCAAGCTGCCGCAGCGTTTCATCCTCTTCTGCGACGACCTGTCGTTTGAAGCCGGTGAGGGCGACTACCGCATCCTCAAGAGCGTGCTTGACGGCTCGCTCGAGCAGGCGCCGGACAACGTGCTGTTGTATGCCACCTCGAACCGCCGTCACCTGGTCCCGGAAAACCAGAGCGACAATGACAACTGGAAACGCGTGGACGGCGAGCTGCACCCCAGCGAAGCGGTTGAAGACAAGATTGCCCTGTCCGACCGATTTGGCTTGTGGCTGTCGTTCTACCCGTTTACCCAGGAGCACTTCCTCGATGTGGTCGAACACTGGATCGGCGAGCTGGCAAGCACGTCCGGGTTGCAGTGGCAGCGCGATGAAGCCCTCGACATTCTCGCCGTACGCTGGGCCACCGGACGGGGTAACCGCAACGGCCGTTGCGCGTATCAATTCGCCCGCTACTGGGTGGGTCTCAAATTGCTGGAGCGTCAACCATGATCGATTTGCAACACGCAGGCACCGGCCTGGACGGCTACGCCATGTTATGCGCGCAGTTGGAGTCGCTGCTGGCGGATGAGCGTGATTTCATCGCCAACAGCGCACAGTTTTCCGCGTTTCTGTACAACCAGTTGGACGACCTCAACTGGGCCGGTTTCTACCTCAATCGTAATGAAGAGCTGGTGCTGGGTCCGTTCCAGGGCCAGATTGCCTGTGTGCGTATTCCGTTTGGCCGCGGTGTATGCGGTGCGGCGGCGGCATCGCGACAAACCCAGCGGGTGGAGGATGTGCATGCGTTTGCCGGCCATATTGCCTGCGACAGCGCCTCGAACAGTGAACTCGTGGTGCCGCTGGTCAAGAATGGCCAGTTGATTGGCGTACTCGACCTCGACAGCCCGTCGCTGGCCCGCTTCACCGAGCAGGACCAGGCGGGTATCGAACAACTGGCGGCGATTTTTCTACGTTTGACGGATTGCTGATCAGCCTGGCGCCTTCAGGCTGTTGAGTTGTATGAGAAGCGTCCTTTCCAGCTCAAGCATGCCTTTTTCCAGGATTTTGATGGCCGCTTCGATTGCAGGCCAGTCATCTTCCCGGGCACAGGCCTGTTCCACGGTCTCGCACTGCGCGGCCAGAGTGCCGGCCTGGACGATGCGTGCAGCGCCCTTGATCTTGTGCGCCTGCTCGATGAACGCCTGGAGGCTCGCGCGCTGCGCGGTGAGGGCCATCAACTCCTGACGGTCATCACGACTGCTGCTCAATAACTCTTCCATCAGGCGGCGGCTCAATTGGGCGTCACCTCCCGTCAAGTGGTCGAGGCTGGCGAAGGCCGGCGGCGTGCCGCAGGATTGTCGCTCGACCTGCGCCAGTTGTCGCTCCAGCACCGTGAGGCTGATCGGCTTGAACAGGCAATCGTCCATGCCGGCCTCCTTGCAGCGCAGTTTTTCCTCCGGCTGGGCATTGGCGGTAAAGCCCAGCACCACACAGGGGGGGAGTTGCTCGCGCTGTTCATATTCGCGGATCGAGCGGCTCAACTCATAGCCGTTCATGATGGGCATGTTGCAGTCGGCGATGACCAGGTCGAAGCGTTCCTGACGCCACGCCTGGAAGCCGGCCGCACCGTGTTGGGCAGCGGTGAACTGATGCCCCAGATAGCCCAGTTGCTGGCACATCAGCAAGCGGTTGGCAGGGTGGTCATCCACCACCAGCACGTTGAGCACCGCAGCAGGGGCGGGGTCGGCCGGCTTTGGCTCGTCCACGCGCTCGACCGGCTGCAGGCTCGGCATTTTCAAATGGACATGCACCTGGGTGCCGACCATCGGCACACTGCTCAGGCTCAGTTGCCCGCCCATCATGGCGCACAGGCTGCGGCATATCACCAGCCCCAGACCTGCACCGCTCCTGGCCAGTTGCCCGGAATTGTCGGCCTGGGCGAAAGGTTCGAACAGGCGCATCTGGTCGTCACGGCTGATGCCGATACCGGTGTCCTCGACCACCAGCTTCATTTCCACCTGCTGCGGCTGGTCGGTGGGTTGCACGTCCACCTTGATCTTTACCTGCCCGTGTTCGGTGAACTTGATGGCATTGCTTACCAGGTTCGACAGCACCTGTTTGAAGCGCAGCGGGTCGATCAGCACTTCGGTAGCGTCCTGCTCCGGCTTGAACTCCAGCAGCAGGCTGAGGGTTTTCTGCCGCGCCAGTCCATCGAATACGCGCACCACCGACTCAATCACTTCTCGCAGATTCACGCGCTCCGGTGCCAGGCTCAAACGTCCGGATTCGATACGCGCGATGTCAAGGATATCGCCGATCAACTCCAGCAAGTCCTTGGCCGAGTTGTAGGCCACCTCGATGGCCGGACGATCAAGGTGGCCCTGGTCGGCGCGCTTGAGCGTCAGTTCGAGCATGCCGATTACCGCGTTCATCGGCGTGCGGATTTCATGACTCATGGTCGCAAGGAAGGTACTTTTTGCTCGATTGGCTTCGTCGGCGCGCTCCTTGGCCGCGCGCAGCTCGTCGAACAATTGGCGGCGATCACTGATATCGATCCAGCCACCGATGATGCCCTGGACCTCCCCGACCGAGTCGCGATAGGGAAGAATCCAGTGATAGATCGTCAGCTTTTTGCCCTGGATATGCAGGGTGCGATCCAGAATCAGCGGGTTGCCCTGCGCCACGACTCGCTGGTAGTCGGCGTGGTACTGCGCAGCTTCCGCCTCGATGGCCATGTTCATCTGGGTCACGTTTTTGCCGATCACGTCTTCACGCTGGACGCCAAACGCCTGCAGGTAACTGTCGTTGCAGGTCTGCAGCAAACCACTGCGATCCCGTACATAGATCGGATGCGGGGTTTCATTGACCAGTGCGCGCATGAATTCGAACTGATCGTTGAGCGCCCGCTCAGCGCGTTTTCGCTGGGTGATCTGGCGGCGCATGTAGGCGTTCCAGGTCAGGGACGTGAGCAGTAACAGCCCGGCGCCGATGATGATTTGCGTGATCAGACGGTGGTAGTTGCGCCAGTAGCTGTCGGAGGCTGTGGAGTATCCCCGCCAGCGGCTGTTGATGATGCCCAGTTCATCCGGGGCAATGCTCAGCAATGCTTTATCGAGGATCGAACTCAGCTCGGTGGCTTCGCGCGACGTGGCCAGGGCAAAGGTGGCCGGAAGGGTGCCAATGCTGGTGCTGATCTGCAGCTTGTCCTGGAACACCTGGGAAGACAGCAGGTAATTGGCGATCACCAGCGAATTCACTGCGCCGTCCACCTGTCCCTGTGCCAGCAGTTCGGAGGCCTTGAAGGTGTCGCCGGCCTCCACCTGTTGAATCAGCGGGAAGTCCTGGGCGAGCATCTTGACCAGCGGGTTGCCTTGGGTGATCGCCAGGCGTTTGCCTGCCATCTGTTCCAGGTTCAGTGGGGCTTTGGGCTCCTTGCGTGTCAACAGCACGTAGGAGTTTTCCAGATAGGGACGGCTGAAGTTCAGTTGGTTCTCCCGCTCATCGCTGGGAATAATTGCACCGATGATGTCGGCTTTTCCGGTGCTGACCTCTTCGATCATCGTGCTGACTTCACGCGTGCGCCGAATCTCGAAGCGCAGGCCGGTACGCAGCTGAATCAGTTCCAGCAAGTCGGCGGTGACGCCACGGAATTTGCCGTCTGCGTCAAAAAAGGTCAGCGGCGCAAAGGTTTCATTGACCAGCACGCTGACCACCGGATGTTCCTGCAGCCAACGCTCTTCGCGCGGCGTCAGGTGCAGCTTCTTGTCCGTCAGCAGGATATCGCTGCCGGCACTCCAGCGCTTGGCGATACTGTCTCGTTCGTTGATGGGCACCGCGGCCAGTACCGAATCGACAAGGGACAGCAGGATGCGTTGGTCCTGGCGTAACGCAAAGCTGAAACCATAGGCTTCATGTTTGCCGAAATTGGCCATGCGCACATTCTTCAGGTAGCCCTTATTGATCATGTAATGGGTGGAGATGGTATCGCCCAGAAACACGTCGGCCTGGTCGAACGCCACTGCATTCAAGGCGTTCTGGTACGAGGGATAGGTGCTGATGTGCGCTTGCGGGTACAGCTTTTCCACTTCGTCCAGCGGCAGGTAGTGATACACCAGGCTCAAGCGCAGCCCGGCCAGGTTATCGTTCAGGCTGCGGGTTTCTCCCTCGCGGGTCACCAGCACGGGTTGATCCACCGCGTACGGCTCCGACAGCACGAGGTTCGCGTTGGCGGCCTCGAAGCCATTGGCGGAGCCCAGCAGGTCTATGTCGCCCGATTCAAGGGCGCGGATTGCTGCCTCACGTGTGGGATAGCGCAATACTGTGATGGGCAGGTTCAGGGCATCGGCCAGCAGCCCTGCGTAGTCGGCGGTCAACCCCTCGTAGTCGCGACCGCTGGAGGTGAGGTCGAAGGGCGGGTAGTCGGGCGCAGCAGTCCCCAGCACCAGTTCGCGTTTGTTCTGCAACCATTGGCGCTGTGTCCTGTCCAGTCGAGACTCCAGTTGAACGGCACCCGCACGGCTCAGTAAGGTGAAGTGTTCCGGGCCGGTTTGATGATCGGCGGGCGCGGTCGTGCTGAAGCACACGCCGGCAATTAATATAACCAAATAGTCCTTTATACGGCTGGGCATCCGCTTTCTCACACTAGCGCGTTTCGTTTTGCCATCTCGATAAGTTCTACCAAGGACTTGGCTTTCAGTTTTTGCATAAGGCGTTTTTTATAAGTGCTCACGGTTTTATTACTCAAAAACATGCCTTTTGCTATTTCCTTGTTAGTACGGCCCTGGGCAAAAAGTTGCAAGACCATCAGTTCCCTGTCATTTACCATTTTAAATAATTCAAGTTCCTCCGCGTCGTTGCCGTCTGCGCTGCCGGCATTCAATGCCTGGCTGGGAAAATAGTTGTAGCCGGACAGTACGGCGCGGATGGCACTCAGCAGCTCACTCAGGTCACCCTCTTTGCACACGTAGCCGTCGGCGCCCGAGCGCATACAGCGCGTGGCGAACAGCGTCGGGCATTGGGCGGTGAGGATCAGAGTCTTCATCGACGTGTTCATGGCGTTGAAACGGCAGAGCACTTCCAGGCCATCCAGTTTCGGAATGCTGATATCCAGAATGATCAGGTCGGGCATGCATTCGCGCACCATCTGTATGGCGTCGCAGCCATTATCCGTTTCACCAACGACTTTATAACCTTCATGTTCCAGCAACATTCGAATCGCCAGCCTGATAACGGGATGGTCATCAATGATAAAAACGGTGTTCATAATCACATTCCATGCAAGTGCAAATAAAGCGGGCACATTAGCTCAGAAGATGAGGGGTGAGCATGAGCCTTGGGGAGACAGGTATAAAACAGGAAAATTCCTACATGAAAAAAGGTGGCAACCTACGCAGCGTTAAGGCTTTGTGGTATCTGGTGTAAGCAAATTTTGATGAAAAGTAATAACCGGTGGCACGAGGCAGTTCACGTTGCTTTTCAAGTAATTTTTTTCGCAGCCTGATGTTTAAAATCCTACAGTCAGCGTTGAAATAGTGGCGCCATTAACATTGAAAGTTCGTCCTTGTTTAATGGTTTCGGTAAATAACCAAGAATGGGCAGGCCGCGTTGCAAGGCTTGCAGGGTCAGGTTGGAGAGCTCCATCGCCGGCAATCCGCTCAGTAGAATGGCACCGGTGATGAAATGCTGGCGGCTGGCAATTTCCACCAGCTCCAGCCCCGGCAGGTCAGGCAGGCACTGGTCGCAGAGCATAAGATCGAAAGGGGCTGTGGCGGTGCACATCGAATGGATGGCTTGTTCAGCGTTTTCTGCGAGGGTCAGTTGCTCGAAGCCGAAGCTTTTGAGCAGGCATTGGGTGGCCAGGAGTTGAAAGGGATGATCCTCCACCAACAGGATTCGAACGGTGCGAGCGGGCATGGAAGGCACACGGGGCAGTCAAGCGGCGATAGGGGGGCTTGGGAATGACTCGCTGAGTCGGCCAGAAGCGTGCGCGATTATTCTTTGGATAACTGCGCGAATTCGATCAGGCCGCTCTGTTAGCGTCGTAGGCAATTTCTGCTCAGATAACAGGCGGCGTGATCCCATGCTCACTTCGGGCTCGAACGCCCAGTCATCTCCCGTGCCATTTGCGTGGCGTAGCTGTCGGTCATGCCGGCGATAAAGTCGATCATTCGCAGGAACGAGGCGTGCAGCGGCCAGGCCGGGTCCGGCGCACTGTTGCCCAGCAGGTCGAGGATGCGCCGGTTCTTGAACGACGGCGTACGCCCGCCATGCTGCTCAAGGGCGGCACCGCAAAAAGCGTTCAGCAGGATTTCCAGCGTGGTGTAGGCGCCGATTTCATGCAGGGTCTTGCGCTTGTCCTGGAATATTTTTTTGCGCGCCATGTCCTTGGCATCCAGTACGCAGCGCTTGGCCGGGCCGTGCATGTGCTCCACCAGATCGCCCGGCAGGGTGCCGGCCAACAAGGCGTCCTGCTGTTCAACGAAGGCGCGCGCGGCTGCGTTGGTGAGGTGCTCGATGGCCTTGCCGCGCAGGATTGCCAGCTTGCGCCGCCGCGAATCCTCGGCGCCCAGCTGCCGGTAGGTCTGCGGCAGGTCGTCGCCCACCAGGTCGAGCAGCAATGACTCGACCTCGGCGTATTGCAGCAGCTCCATTTCCAGGCCGTCTTCCAGGTCGATCAAGGCATAGCAGATGTCGTCTGCGGCTTCCATCAGGTAAACCAGCGGATGGCGAGCCCAGCGTTGTTCCTCAAGTTGCGGCAGGCCGAGCTTGTGGGCGATCTGTTCGAGGATCGGCAGCTCGCTCTGATAGCAGCCGAACTTGTGCTTCTTGTAGCCCAGGGCATCGGCGTGGCGTGCGGTCCAGGGGTATTTCAGGTAGGTGCCCAGGGTGGCGTAGGTCAGGCGAGTGCCACCGTCGAACTGGTGGTATTCCAGCTGGGTGAGGACGCGAAAGCCCTGGGCATTGCCTTCGAAATTGAGGAAGTCGTTGCGCTCGGCGCCGCTCATGTCGTCCAGCCAGCCACGCCCGGCGGCCTGCTGAAACCAGTGGCGGATGGCGTCTTCGCCCGAATGACCGAACGGCGGGTTGCCGATGTCGTGGGCCAGGCAGGCCGATTGCACCACCATGCCCAGGTCGCTCGGGTCGCACCAGTCGGGCAGGGCGCTGCGCAGGGTTTCGCCCACGCGCATGCCCAGGGAGCGGCCGACGCAACTGACTTCCAGGGAGTGGGTCAGGCGCGTGTGGATGTGGTCGTTACTCGACACCGGATGCACCTGGGTCTTGCGGCCCAGGCGGCGGAATGCGCCGGAGAAAATGATGCGGTCATGGTCTTTGTGAAACGGGCTGCGGCCTAGTTCTTCGGGGCTGTGCAGGGGTTTTCCAAGACGTTCGCGGGTCAGCAGGGTGGGCCAATCCAAGGCGGTTACTCTCCGTGCGGTGAATGACCCGCCCAGCTTCCCGGTTCCGCCCTGGCGGGGCAAGCAAAAATCTACAGACCGGCTGCATCGATGTCGATTAACAGCAAACGCTGACCGTTGTCGAAGAATTGTCCGGCCGTGAGGCAGTACTGGTTGGTGGTGGCGTCGCGGTAGGTCGAGGACAGGATCAGGCGCCGCTCTTCCCAGCCTTCGGCCAGCAAGTGATAGAAGTACGGGCGCCATGACCAGTTGTGGCCCAGGTAGTGGCTGTCGCTGTGCCAGGCAGACTCGCGCCATTCGATATTGGGTGTGAGCTGGGTGCCGTGGCGGTCGCACTGGTAGAACCGCAACAGCCAGGGGAAATCCGTCAGCGGCGGTAATTGGTTCAGCGGCGCCTGGCCCTGGGCCCAGCCCTGCAGGATGCTCATCAGCTGCGTCAATTGCTCGCGCAGGTGCATGACACGCCCGCGTTCTGCCAGCTTCTGCTGCACGTACGCGTTGCGCAGGTGGGCAAAGCGCGGCACGAAGGTATCGGTGGCAAACCAGTCCAACTGTGCCTGGGCAAACAGGTAGCCCTGCACATAGCGCGAGCCACATTCCAGGGCGAAGCTCAGTTGGGCTTCGGTTTCCACGCCTTCGGCGATGATCCAGCAGCCGGTCTTTTCCGCCATCTGCGCCAGTGCCCGCACGACATCGCTGCTCGGCCCGCCTTCGGCCGCCGCCTGGAACAGCCGCATGTCCAGCTTGAGGATGTCCGGCTGCAGCGCCAGCACCCGGTCGAGCTGGGAATAGCCGGCGCCAAAGTCATCAATGGCGATACGCGCACCGGCCTCGCGATAACGCACCACTACATCGGCCAGGCGCTGGATATTGCCGCCCAGCTCGGTGATCTCGAACACAATGCGTCGTGGGTCGACACCGTGGGTCTGCAGCTGCTTCAGGCTCGGCAGTGCCTGGCCCGGGCGCAGGCGATTGATCCAGCGAGGCGAGATATTCAGGCTCAGGAACCAGTCCTGCGGCGCTTCATGCAGGCGGCTCAGGGCGTTATCGCGGATCCGCCGGTCCAGGCGACGCAACGCCGCTCCCGGCGTGCGTGGGTCGGCGAACAGCGGGCCTACCGATTGCAGGCTCCCGTCAGCCTGGCGCAGCCGACCCAAGGCTTCGACGCCGGCAATGCGCCCGGTTGCGGTATCGATAAACGGTTGGAAACAGGCGAGCGGTTGCCCGTCGATCACGGGGCCTCCTTAGCACGTGGGCAAAAAAAGACCCGACCCTCGATATCGAGGGCCGGGCCGTTTCTATCTTTGACGATACTTGCAAGATTGCAGCCAGCAACGCTTAGCGTTTGCGTGAAGCGCCTGCCATCGCCAGTTTGATCAGCGGGATCAAGCCGGCGCCCAGCCGCACCAAGCGTGTCACGCTGCTGATGCTGCCGCTTTTGGCACCCTTGCCGGTGAAGAATCCCATCAGGGTCACCGCTGCCATACCCCACAGTGGCGCGTGCTTGACGCCCAGGCTGTCCTGCCAGTTATGACGCATGTCGCGCATTTTGTGCAGGGGCGCCATCAATTGCTGGGACTCGTGGCGAATCTCCTGGCGGTGCATTTCCATGCGCAGGCGAATCAACGCCTTGCGCATGTCGCGGCGGGAGTCGGTGTTCACAACTTCATTGCGGCTCATGGCAACAGGCGCTCCCGATCATTGGCCAGCTCTTCGAGGGTGGCGTGGAACGGCGTGGATTCGTCGAACACCGCCGCTTTCAAACGCACCCCGCAGAAGGCTGCAGCCAGGCTGTAGAACACACACAGGCAGATAATGCCGGTCAGACGATAACCGGTGTCCCACACCAGGATCATCACCAGGGTCGACAGCCCCACCAGTAATAGCAGCGCAAACACCAGCGCCAGGCCGGCGAACAGCAGCAGGCTGACGGTACGGGCTTTCTGTTCCTGCAATTCGATGCCAAACAACTCGACGTGACTGTGCAGCAAGCCCAGTACGGCTGCGCCCAGACGTCGTGAAGTCGAACCTTGGCCCGTGGACGAGCCGCTTTCGCCGATAGCCATGATTTAGCGCCTTGTAGCCAGCAGACCGATCAAAAAGCCTACGCCGGCAGCGATGCCGACAGACTGCCAGGGGTTGGCCTGCACGTAATCTTCAGTCGCGGTGACGGCCGCCTGCCCGCGCTCGCGCAGGGAATCTTCGGTGGTTTGCAGGGTTTCGCGAGCCTTGAGCAGGCTCTCGTGGATCTTGCTGCGCAGCTCGTCAGCCTGGTCGCCAGCGAGGATGGCGGTGTCGTCCAGCAGCTTTTCGGTATCGCTTACCAGGGTTTGAAAATCCGCCATGAGTATCTCTTGGGCGGTCTGTGCTGTTTTTCTGGCCATGGTTATCTCCGTGATGGGCTGATCGGTACGTGTGGTTTCGAGTCGCGGGCGGTGCCGAAGGTTCAGTGTAATTGTCTGCCGACGCTTTTGCCGCACCTTGGTGCGCGGGCCTCGCGGTTGCGCTGAATGCGGGCGGTGGGGCCGTGAGCCTTGCAAGGCTGTGCCGGGCACCTGAAACGCTTAGAATGAGTGCCTGTTTTTTGATCAGGTCCCCACATCATGCTGCCTGAATGCCAGCTGTTCGGCACCCTGAGTTGCCATCTTTGTGAGATAGCCGAGGCCGAAATCATGCCGTTGGTCGAACACGGGTTGTGGGTCGAACGGGTGGATATCACCGCTCCCAAGGACCTTACCGACCTCTACGGCCTAAGGATTCCGGTACTTCGCCGGGTGGACACGGGGGCCGAACTCGACTGGCCGTTCGACACTGCCCAGGTGATTGCCTTCCTCGGCTGACATACAGGCCATGGCGGATTTCCGAATATTACTTTACTGTATGTTTGTACAGCGATTGAATTGAGGGAACGCCCGTGGTGAATGTTGAACAACTGAAAAGCAGCGTCAATCGCATGTCCGTCGACATTGTGCGCGATGCGGTGAGCGAGCTGCGCCTGGACGGCCTGGTCACGGAAGGCAAGACGCCGTTCAACAAAGTGCACTTCAACACCTGCTTTGCGGAAATCGAGGCATTGTTTCAGCGTGCCGGTTATCACAAACAGTTGGATGTGGTGGGTTACCAGGGCTTGTTGTACGCGCTCTATGATCCTGGTCGCTGGGAAGCGGTAGACGTGTTGCGCTGGCTCAAGGAGTTCACCGAAGCCGCCAGTGCCTCGCCGATTCTGCGCACGCAGTTGGCCAAGGCCTGAGATCTGCCCTAGGCTCAATCCCGCTCCATGCGGGATAATGCCGGCCTGTTTCAGCCAAGGTCTCACGCATGTCCACTTCCGGTTTTTCCGCCTCCCGGCACCAAGCCAGTACCTTGTATTTGCCTCCTGGCCGCTGGCCTACGGTGCTCGAATGCCTGTGTGCGCATTTTCCGGCGATCAGTCGTGAGCAATGGCTGGACCGTATCGCCCGTGGCCGGGTGCTGGACAGCGACGGCAAGGCGATCGACACGCAACTGCCCTACAGAGAGGGCTTGTGCATCCATTACTTTCGTGAAGTGCCCAACGAGAAAGTGATCCCGGTGCAGGAAACCATCCTCTACGCCGACGAACATCTGGTGGTGGCCGACAAACCGCATTTTTTGCCGGTGACGCCTGCCGGTGAGTACGTCGAACAGACCCTGTTACGCCGTCTGATTCATCGCCTGGACAACCCTTCGCTGGTGCCCCTGCATCGGATTGACCGACACACCGCCGGGCTGGTGCTGTTTTCTGCCAACCCCCGCAGCCGCTCGGCCTATCAACAACTGTTTCCCACGCGGCGCATCGACAAATTCTACGAAGCCATTGCCCCGGCCTTACCCGACCTCGTCTTTCCCCTGGTGCACAAAAGTCGCCTGGTGGAGGGCCAGCCGTTCTTTCGCATGCAGGAAGGACCTGGCGTCAGCAATACCGAAACGGCGGTTGAAGTGCGCGAAAAAAACGCCGGATTGTGGCGCTACGGCCTGTTTCCCGTCACCGGCAAGAAGCACCAGTTGCGCGTGCACATGACGGCGCTCGGCGCGAGTATCTGCAACGATCCGTTCTATCCGGACGTGATCAAGGATGCCGAAGACGACTATGCCAACCCCCTCAAACTGCTGGCCCAGGGCGTGCGGTTTATCGACCCGGTCACCGGACAGCAACGCAGTTTTCGCAGCGGTATCACCCTCGACTGGTAACCCGCACAAACAAAAAGGCCCGCGCGAGGCGGGCCTTGTGTGCAAGCCGTGGGCTTACAGCTCTTTAACGGTACGAACCTGGTCTTTATTCAGGCGGGTGCGCTTGCCGTCCAGTTGTTCGAACTCGTAGAAGCCCGACGACTTGTCGAACGACGGGGTATCGACGGCCTGGATTTCGCGACCGTCATTCAGGGTGATCACTGTCGGCGAGGCGCAACCGGCGAGGGTGGCAAGGCCCAGTGCAAGCATGAGAGCGGCGATGGTCCGTTGAGTCATGAGTTTGTCTCCGAGAGAATACTGCTTCTTAATGGCTGACCTTGAGACGTGTAAGACGCCTGCAAGTTCCTTGTGCGAGGCTCATTCTGACACGCCGGACCTTTGAAGCAACAGGTCCGGCGTATTCAGGTTGGCCAGGCGCGGGTCATCAGTCGGGCACTGCAGGCCGATTGCACCGCATTGCAGGAAGATTCTGCGCGGGCTGCGCTCACCGGCGTCCCAGGCCCGTTGCACTTCGGCTCCGAGCGCCGTGGGAATAATGCAGATCAAGGGTTCCCAGTATTCGCCATGGCGCACCATGACCGGCAGCCGAGGATTGCGTTGCGCCGTCTCACGAAGGTCGGCAAGCAATCGCGCATCGATCTGCGGTACGTCGCACGGGAGTATCAGCAAATGCGCATGACGTGCGGCGGCCAGTCCCACACGAATGCCTGCCAAAGGCCCGGAAAAATCCGCATCGTCGTCGCTCACCAGTTGATCGGCATACGGCGCGTACCGTTCATGGTTACGGTTGCACGAGATGATCAGGTCATCGGTGAGCGGTCGCGTCAGGCGCTGCAGGTGGGCGATCAGGGGCTGGCCGCGCCAGTCCAGCAGGCCCTTGTCCTGACCGCCCATGCGCTGGCCGCGGCCTCCGGCCAGCAGCAGGACCGAGCAGGGCATTGGGGAAGAATCAACAGACATGGCGGCTCCGCAGCGGCAGCTCAACAGGGGCCTGTGATATAACACCGGGCTGTTCCTTCGACAACCGGACCGAGCCATGAAAGCCAAGGCTGATGTGCCTTTCGTACCCTTGAATATTGCCGTACTGACTGTCAGCGACACCCGCACCCTGGACACCGACACCTCGGGCCAGGTCTTCGTTGACCGTCTCACCGCCGCCGGCCACCGTCTGGCCGAACGCGTATTGCTCAAGGACGACCTCTACAAGATTCGCGCCCAGGTGGCCCACTGGATCGCCGAAGACGTGGTGCAAGTGGTATTGATCACCGGCGGCACCGGCTTCACCGGCCGCGACAGCACCCCCGAAGCCGTAAGCTGCCTGCTCGACAAGCAGGTCGATGGCTTTGGCGAACTGTTCCGCCAGATTTCCGTGGCCGATATCGGCACCTCCACCGTGCAGTCCCGCGCCCTCGCCGGCCTGGCCAATGGCACGCTGGTGTGCTGCCTGCCGGGTTCCACCAACGCGGTGCGCACCGGCTGGGACGGCATCCTCGCCGAGCAACTGGATAACCGCCATCGGCCCTGCAACTTCGTGCCCCATTTGAAGCAGGCCGAGCCCTGTGAATCACGTGGGTAAGCCCGGCAAGACCGGCGCCCTGATGCCGGTGGAAGAAGCCCTGCAACGCTTGCTGGGCATGGCTGACGCAGCGCGCATTAGCGAGCGCGAAGTGCTGATGCTGGCTGACGGCGATGGCCGTGTGCTGGCGCAGGATTTGGTGTCCACCCTCGACCTGCCACCCTGGCCCAACAGCGCCATGGACGGCTACGCGCTGCGTCTGGCGGACTGGAATGGCGAGCCATTGGCGGTGAGCCAGCGCATCTTCGCCGGCCAGGCGCCGACGCCGCTGGCGGCAGGCACTTGTGCACGGATCTTCACCGGTGCGCCGCTGCCGGAGGGCGCCGACTGCGTGGAAATGCAGGAAAACGCGGTGGTTCACGCCGATGAGCGCGTGAGTTTCAGCGAGCCGTTGCAGGCGCAGCAGAACATCCGCCCCCAGGGCCAGGAAACCACCGTCGGCGAAAAGGTTCTCACCGCCGGCACGCGCCTGGGGCCCATAGAGCTGGGGCTGGCTGCGTCGCTTGGACGTGATCGCCTGGACGTGGTGCGCCGCGTGCGCGTGGCCGTGTTGTCGACCGGTGATGAGTTGATCGAACCCGGGCTGCCCCTGGGCCCAGGCCAGATCTACAACAGCAATCGCCGCGTATTGTGCAGTTGGCTGACGCGCATGGGCTGTGAAGTGATCGACGCCGGCATCCTCCCGGATGATCTTGAACAGACCCGTACGCGCCTGGCAGGCCTTGGCAACGTCGACCTGATCCTGTCCACCGGCGGTGTTTCCGTAGGCGAAGCGGACTTCCTTGGCATCGCTCTGCGTGAAGAGGGCGAACTGGCCCTGTGGAAGCTTGCGATCAAACCCGGCAAGCCGCTGACGTTCGGACATTTTCGTGGCGTGCCGGTGATCGGCCTGCCCGGCAATCCAGCGTCGACCCTGGTGACCTTCGCGCTGCTGGCCCGGCCTTACCTGTTGCGCCGCCAGGGCGTGCCTGACGTCGAGCCGCTGCGTTTCAACGTACCGGCGGGATTCGTCTGGCCCAAGCCCGGCAACCGCCGCGAATACCTGCGCGGGCGCATCGAGCAGGGCCAGGCGATCATCTACCGCAACCAGAGCTCCGGCGTGCTGCGCAGTGCGGCGTGGGCCGAGGGTTTTGTGGAAGTGCTGGAAGGCACCACGCTGGCTCTCGGAGACCGCGTCAGCTTCATCCCTTTGAGCGAAGTCTTGAACTGACCACCGATCCCACTGTGGGCGAGGGTAAGCCCTCGCTTGTATCAAATAAAAAATAACCTGTTGATTTTAAAGCCTGAAATTTCAAGTAACCCAATCTCTGTGGCGAGCGGGCTTGCCCCGCGTTGGGGTGCGAAGCGCCCCCCAATTGAGCAAAACGCGGTGTACCTGATACGGCTCAGCGCCTGGCTTTGGGGCTGCTGCGCAGCCCAACGCAGGACAAGCCTGCTCGCCACAGGGAATCTGCGCTTAACTGAACGGCATTAGGGCAAGCCCGCTCGCCACAGAGAACGCGCTCGCCGCAGAGGCGCCAGTTTGCTGCGAAAACGTGCTAAGTCGAAGATTTGGCTGAGCCTCCCACATTGAGTTATGGGTGCTTCAGTAATCGTCGCCGCGTTCGGTAACGTCGCGCTCCACCGGCCCTGCATCCGGGTCGTAGCCCACCGGGAATTTACCTTTCAGCGTCCACGCAAACGCGATGATCTCCGCGATGGTGCGGTACAACTCTTCGGGAATACTGTCGCCCAGTTCCATGCGCGCCAGCAGCTTCACCAGCTCGGCATTCTCATAAATGGGCACCTCGTTTTCCCGGGCCAGCTTGAGAATGGCTTCGGCCAGGGCGTCGTCGCCCTTGGCGGTGAGGGTCGGTGCCTGCTGGCCGTCGTACTTGAGGGCAATCGCCTGGCGGGGTGAGTGGGCGTCATTCATGCGGTTTCATCCACCCAGCGTTGTTCCAGTCCGGTTTTGGGGCCGCGTGGCGGTGTGCCCAAATGGCAATCGAGGTCGCCGACGTTGATCCCGGATGTCACCAGGCGTTCGCGCAACGTGCCCAGATGGCTTTCGATCAGGCTGGCCGTAAAGGGGCGTGTCGCCCACAACTGGCTGGACAGTTTGCCCTGGCTCAACTGCGCCTGGACCTGCAACGGCCCCAGCGGCTCCATGTCGAACGCCAGCTCGACGCGCCAGAGCATCTGCCTGGCGTCCTTGCTGGCCTTGCGTTCGGGCTCATCCTTGTCCGGCGCGGGCTCTTCGCGCTGGAACTTGACCTGCAACGGCACGATGTCCTGCAGGTTGCGCATGGGGATTTCCATTTGCCAGGTGCTTTGCAGGCGGCCATCGGCGGTGAGGCCGGTTTGTTCCAGGCTCGACAGTTGATGGCTCTGTAGCCGGGAAATCGCTCCGGCTGCCAGGCGCAGCAGGTTTTCCAGGTCGCCTTCGCCTTCCAGTTTCGCCATCAGCCGCTCGGGCAACGGGAAGCCGGCGGGCGCCTGGCGCGCGCCGACCTGTCCGAGCGTACCGAGCGGGCTGCGCACGAAATTCGGCATGGCCTGGGCCAGTGTGTTGGCGGCAAGAATGGCGCCCAGGTGGGTGGACGCGGGCAGGGCGGGCAGCAGGTCGGCGACCAGGCGCAGCAGCGCGCCTTTCATATCCAGCGGCGGAATCTGCGGGTTTTGCCCGACCAGTAATCTGGCTTCAAGAAAAGCGCCGCTGTTCTGGATCACTTGCGCCAGCACCTTGGGATTGCTCACCTGGGCCAGATCCGGCAATGCCGCCAACAAGCGGTCGGCCGCTGCGCGCAGATCGGCTGAGACGCTGTCGCCACGGGGCAGGTTCTGCAGGGCGGTGAACACCGCATCCAGCGAGCCCTGACGACTTTGCTGGGTCGCGAGCTGCTGGGTGACGGCCAGTTGGTCCTGAAGCCCGCTCAGCGGCACAAAATTCAGCGTTTGCGCATTCTGCACCACGGCGCTGAGCAAGCTGCCCACCCGCAACGGCTGCGGGCTCTCTACGGTCAGGGTGGCGCCAGCCAAGGCATTATTGAGCACCGTGACCAGCGAGCGGTAGACCGCCGGTTGCGCAGTGCCCTGGGGCAGCACCTGGGTGGTCAGCACCTTGGCCTGCAACAGCGTGCCGACCGGCAACTGCTCGGTGTCGAGACTGGTCAGGGCGGCGACATTGGCGCTCATGGCCTGCTGCAGACTCAACGTCAGGTTGCCTGCCTGCGTCTGGCTGACTGCGACGTTACTGCCCAACGGCAGCGGTTGCGGGCTGCTGGCCTGCACCAGCGTCTGGCGGCCGCCGTCGAGCGTCAGCTTGAGCAGCAACTGAAACGCCTCACCGCCTTGTTTGAGCGCGATGACTTCGGCATTCGCGGTTTTTCCCGCGTCGATCAGCCCGACCTGTGGCTCCAGCAGTTTCAGCAACTGGCCCACCGCGGGCGCAGCACTGGGCCCTGCCGCCGGGACGGGAGCAAGCGTGGGAAGGTTGATTTCACCGGTCATCGTGCGCGCCATCTCTGGGGAAATTGCCCTCTTTAGCGTAGGACATCGCATGTATAATGCCGCCCGTGCGCACAGAGAGCGCTAAAAACCTCACAACCATTTGATCCCGCTCTCTAAATCAGTCGCCAAAGCCGTTATTGTGCTGCTCTCTATAACGGCCGCCGCACCGCCGACTTGAACCGTAAAGGCCCACGATCTTTTGACCAGCCCTCTTCTTGAAGCCATAGCGCTTGCCTGTGAACGCGACCTGCGCCTGCTGTTCGAACACCTCGAATTGCGGATCGCGGCGGGCGACATGGTGCAGGTCAGCGGCCCCAACGGCAGCGGCAAGACCAGTCTGCTGCGCCTGCTCGCGGGGTTGATGCAGCCGACTGCAGGCGTGGTGCGGCTCAACGGCAAACCGCTGGACGAGCAACGCCGCGAGCTTGCACGCAACCTGATCTGGATCGGCCACGCCGCCGGGATCAAGGACGTGCTCAGCGCTGAAGAAAACCTCGGCTGGCTCTGCGCCCTGCATCGCCCGGCCAGTCGCGACGCGATCTGGCAGGCCCTGGCCGCTGTCGGCCTCAAGGGCTTTGAAGACGTGCCGTGCCACACCCTGTCCGCCGGCCAGCAACGTCGCGTGGCGCTGGCGCGTCTGTATCTGCCCGGCCCGCCGTTGTGGATCCTCGACGAGCCGTTTACCGCTCTGGACACACAAGGCGTCGCCCAACTCGAAAAGCACCTGGACAGGCACTGTGAGCAGGGCGGCAGCGTAGTGCTCACCACGCACCACACCCTCGCGCACACGCCCGCCGGTTACCGCGAGCTGGACCTGAGCCGGTGGCCGGCATGAGTGTGTTCGCCCTGCTGGTCGCCCGCGAGGCGCGGCTGTTGTGCCGCCGCCCGGCCGAGTTGGCCAACCCCCTGGTATTCTTCGCCATCGTCATTGCGCTGTTCCCGTTGGCAGTCGGCCCCGAGACCGGGCTATTGCAAACCTTGTCCCCGGGACTGGTGTGGGTGGCCGCGCTGTTATCCGTGCTGCTGTCGCTGGACGGGCTGTTTCGCAGTGATTTCGAAGACGGCTCCCTGGAGCAGTGGGTCCTTTCGCCGCACCCGTTGCCGCTTCTGGTATTGGCCAAGGTGCTGGCACACTGGGTGTTTTCCGGCCTGGCGCTGGTGTTGCTTGCGCCGCTGCTGGCGATGATGCTGGGCTTGCCCGTCGAGTGTCTGCCGGTATTGTTACTGTCTTTGTTGCTCGGCACGCCGGTGCTCAGCCTGCTGGGGGCGGTGGGCGCCGCGTTGACCGTCGGTTTGAAGCGCGGCGGCCTGCTGCTGGCCCTGTTGATTCTGCCGTTGTATATCCCGGTGTTGAT
This sequence comes from Pseudomonas sp. Leaf59, assembly GCF_920984685.1. Lineage (NCBI taxonomy): Bacteria > Pseudomonadati > Pseudomonadota > Gammaproteobacteria > Pseudomonadales > Pseudomonadaceae > Pseudomonas > Pseudomonas sp. Leaf59. Next base: position 37,443 of record NZ_CAKLBR010000023.1, read on the forward strand.
CCTCGGCAGCGGCGCGTTGCAGGCCGCGCTCATGGGGCTGCCGGCCAGCGGTTACCTGTTGTGGCTGGGCAGCCTGACCGCCCTGGCGGTAACCCTGACACCCTTTGCCATAGCGGCCGGCCTGAAAATCAGCGTTGGCGAATAATGAGGTCTGGCTCGGCCAGTAAAGACCCTAAGCGTTTTGCCACGGCAAGACGCAACCGTGAGAAACAGCAATGAACTGGACCTGGTTTCACAAGCTCGGCTCGCCCAAATGGTTTTACGGCATCAGCGGCAAGCTGCTGCCGGCGTTGAGCATCGCCGCACTCCTGCTGATCGGCATCGGCCTGGTCTGGGGGCTGGCCTTCGCACCGCCGGACTATCAGCAAGGCAACAGTTTTCGCATCATCTATATCCACGTACCCGCCGCCATGCTGGCGCAGTCCTGCTACGTGATGCTGGCGGTGTGCGGCATCGTCGGCCTGGTGTGGAAGATGAAGCTGGCCGACGTGACCCTGCAATGCGCTGCGCCCATCGGTGCGTGGATGACCGCCGTGGCATTGGTGACGGGTGCGATCTGGGGCAAACCCACCTGGGGTTCGTGGTGGGTGTGGGATGCGCGCCTGACCTCGATGCTGATCCTGCTGTTCCTGTATTTCGGCCTGATTGCCCTGGGCAACGCGATCAGCAACCGTGACAGCGCGGCCAAGGCCTGCGCGGTGCTGGCCATTGTCGGCGTGATCAACATCCCGATCATCAAATACTCGGTTGAGTGGTGGAACACCCTGCACCAGGGCGCCACCTTCACCCTCACCGAAAAACCGGCAATGCCCGTGGAAATGTGGGCGCCACTGCTGCTGATGGTGCTGGGCTTCTACTGCTTCTTCGGCGCCGTGTTGCTGCTGCGCATGCGCCTTGAAGTGCTCAAGCGTGAGGCCCGCGCCAGTTGGGCCAAGGCCGAAATACAGCGCTGCCTGGGAGTACGCCCGTGAGCTTTGCCTCGTTCAGTGATTTTCTCGCGATGGGCCACCACGGCCTGTATGTGTGGACGGCCTACGGCATCTGCCTGGCGGTGCTGGCCCTCAACGTCGGCGCGCCGATCCTGGCCCGCAAGCGTTACCTGCAACAAGAGGCGCGTCGTTTGCGCCGGGAGACCGAAAAGTGAATCCGCTGCGTAGAAAGCGCCTGTTGATCATCCTCGCCATCATGGCCGGCGTCGGCATTGCCGTGGGTCTGGCATTGAGTGCGCTGCAGCAGAACATCAACCTCTTCTATACGCCGACCCAGATCGCCAACGGCGAAGCGCCTCTGGACACGCGAATCCGCGCCGGCGGCATGGTGGAAAAGGGCTCGTTGAAACGTTCCGGCGACTCCCTGGACGTGACCTTCGTGGTCACCGACTTCAACAAGGCCGTGACCATCACCTATCGCGGTATCCTCCCGGACCTGTTCCGTGAAGGCCAGGGCATCGTTGCCCTGGGCAAGCTCAACGCCAGGGGCGTGGTGGTGGCCGATGAAGTGCTGGCCAAGCACGACGAGAAATACATGCCGCCCGAGGTGACCAAAGCCCTTAAAGACAGCGGCCAATCCGCGCCAACCCCGGCCAGGGAGGTTAAGCCATGACGTCCGCATTGTTTATTCCGGAGCTTGGCCAGTTGGCGATGATCCTCGCCCTCTGCTTCGCCGTCGTGCAGGCCGTGGTGCCGTTGCTCGGCGCCTGGCGCGGCGACCGGCTGTGGATGAGCCTGGCGCAGCCGGCCGCCTGGGGCCAGTTTGCCTTCCTGCTGTTCGCGTTCGGTTGCCTGACCTACGCCTTCATGACCGACGACTTTTCCGTCGCCTACGTCGCCAACAACTCCAACAGCGCCTTGCCCTGGTACTACAAGTTCAGCGCCGTGTGGGGTGCCCACGAAGGCTCGCTGTTGCTGTGGGCCTTGATCCTCGGCGGCTGGACCTTCGCCGTGTCGGTGTTCTCGCGCCAATTGCCGCAGGTGATGCTGGCCCGCGTGCTGGCGGTGATGGGCATGATCAGCATCGGTTTCCTGCTGTTCCTGATCATGACCTCCAACCCGTTCAGCCGCATCCTGCCGCAGATCCCGATGGACGGGCGCGACCTTAATCCGTTGCTGCAGGACATCGGCCTGATCGTGCACCCGCCGATGCTCTACATGGGCTACGTCGGGTTCTCCGTGGCCTTCGCCTTCGCCATCGCTGCCTTGCTCGGCGGACGCCTCGATGCGGCCTGGGCACGCTGGTCGCGGCCATGGACCATCGTCGCCTGGGCCTTCCTCGGCATCGGCATTACGCTGGGTTCGTGGTGGGCCTACTACGAACTCGGCTGGGGCGGCTGGTGGTTCTGGGACCCGGTGGAAAACGCCTCGTTCATGCCCTGGCTGGTGGGCACTGCGCTGATTCACTCGCTGGCGGTCACGGAAAAGCGCGGCGTGTTCAAAAGCTGGACGGTGTTGCTGGCAATCGCCGCGTTTTCCCTCAGCCTGCTCGGCACGTTCCTCGTGCGTTCGGGGGTGCTGACGTCGGTGCACGCGTTCGCGTCCGACCCAGCGCGGGGCGTGTTCATCCTGATCTTCCTGCTGTTCGTGGTCGGCGGCTCTCTGACCCTGTTCGCCCTGCGCGCACCGGTGGTCAAGAGCCAGGTGGGCTTCAACCTGTGGTCGCGGGAAACCCTGCTGCTGGGCAATAACCTGGTGCTGGTGGTGGCCGCTTCGATGATCCTGCTCGGCACCCTGTATCCGCTGGTGCTGGATGCCCTGAGCGGCGCCAAGCTGTCGGTCGGCCCGCCGTATTTCAACGCGTTGTTCATTCCATTGATGGGCCTGCTGATGGTGGTGATGGCAATCGGCATGCTGGTGCGCTGGAAAGACACCCCGCTGAAGTGGCTGGCCGGCATGCTGCTGCCGGTGCTGCTGGGCAGCGTGGCGCTGGCGGTGATCGCAGGCATTGCCTATGGCGACTTCAACTGGGCGGTGCTCGCCACCTTCCTGCTGGCGGGCTGGGTATTGCTCGCCGGTGTGCGCGACCTCGTCGACAAGACGCGCCACAAAGGCTTGATCAAAGGCCTGCCGGGCCTCACTCGCAGTTACTGGGGCATGCAGATTGCGCACCTGGGCATTGCGGTGTGCGCGCTGGGCGTAGTGCTGTCCAGCCAGAACAGCGCCGAGCGCGACCTGCGCCTGGCGCCGGGCGAATCGATGGACCTGGCCGGTTACCAGTTTATTTTCGAAGGCGCCAGGCACTTCGAGGGGCCGAACTTCACCTCCGACAGAGGCACCGTGCGCGTCATCCGCAGCGGCAAGGAAGTGGCCGTGCTGCACCCGGAAAAACGCCTGTACACGGTGCAGAGTTCGATGATGACCGAAGCCGGCATCGACGCCGGTTTTACCCGAGACCTGTATGTGGCCCTGGGCGAACCGTTGGGCGAGGGCGCCTGGGCGGTGCGCGTGCACGTCAAACCGTTCGTGCGCTGGATCTGGTTCGGTGGCCTGCTCACCGGCGCAGGCGGTTTGCTGGCAGCGCTTGACCGGCGTTATCGCATCAAAGTCAAAACCCGGGTGCGCGAAGCCCTCGGCCTGCAAGGAGCTGCGGTATGAAGCGAGGGTTGATGCTGGTGCCACTGGTGCTGTTTCTGCTGGTGGCGGTGTTTCTCTATCGCGGGCTGTACCTGAACCCCGCCGAGTTGCCGTCGGCCATGATCGGCAAGCCGTTTCCCGACTTCTCGTTGGCCAGCGTGCAGGGCGATAAAACCCTGACCCGCGCCGACCTGCTGGGCAAGCCGGCGCTGGTCAACGTGTGGGGCACCTGGTGCATCTCCTGCCGCGTCGAGCACCCGGTGTTGAACAAGCTGGCCGAGCAGGGCGTGGTGATCTACGGCATCGATTACAAGGACGACAACGCCGCCGCGCTGAAATGGCTGGCCGAGTTTCACAACCCTTATCAACTGAATATTCGCGATGACGACGGCAACCTCGGGTTGAACCTTGGCGTGTACGGCGCTCCGGAAACCTTCTTCATCGATGCCAGGGGCGTGATCCGCGACAAGTACGTCGGCGTGATTGACGAGGCGGTGTGGCGCGAGCAACTGGCCGCCAAGTACCAGGCGCTGGTCGATGAGGCCAAGCCATGAAGCGCCTGCTTGCCGCTGCCGTGCTGGTCCTGGGATTGGCCGGTGTGGCCCACGCTGCCATCGATACCTATGAATTTGCCAGTGACGCCGAGCGCACGCGGTTTCGCGAACTGACCAAAGAACTGCGCTGCCCCAAGTGCCAGAACCAGGACATCGCCGACTCCAACGCGCCCATCGCCGCCGACCTGCGCAAAGAGATCTTCCGCATGCTGGGGGAGGGCAAGGACGACCAGCAGATCATCGACTTCATGGTCGACCGCTACGGTGATTTCGTGCGCTACAAACCGGCCCTCAACGCCAAAACCGCGCTGCTCTGGTTTGCGCCTGCCGGGTTGTTGCTGACGGGGCTGGTCGTCATGGCGGTGATCGTGCGTCGTCGGCGTGCTGCACCGACCGATGGATCCGACGCGCTGTCCCCTGAGGAGCGCAAACGTCTCGACCACTTGCTGGATGCCAAGACCGATGATTGATTTCTGGCTCGCCGCCGGCTTGCTGCTGTTGACCGCCCTGAGTTTTCTGTTGATTCCCGTGTTGCGCGACCGGCGTGCCCAGCGTGAAGAGGATCGCACCGCCCTGAACGTCGCGCTGTATCAGGAGCGCCTCGCCGAGCTGCAAGTGCAGCAGCAGGAAGGCGTACTTAACGCTGCGCAATTGGAGACCGGCCGTGCCGAAGCTGCGCGCGAATTATTGGCCGACACCGAAGGCGTGCAGCCGCCCCGCGAGTCGCGCCTGGGCAAACCGCTGCCATTGTTGGCGGCGTTTCTGGTCCCGGTGCTGGGCGTTGCGCTGTACTTGCACTACGGCGCCAGCGACAAGGTTGAACTGACCCGCGAATTCTCGCGGCCGCCGGTGTCCATGGAAGACATGACTCACCGCCTGGAGCGCGCCGCTGCGGCCCAGCCCGACTCGGCCGAAGGCCTGTATTTCCTTGGCCGCGCCTATATGGGTCAGGGCCGTTCTGCCGATGCCGCCCGGGTGTTCGAACGCACCGTGGCCCTGGCCGGGCGCCGGCCGGAACTGCTCGGGCAGTGGGCGCAGGCGCAGTATTTTGCCGACAACAAACAATGGTCGCCCAGGATTCAGGCACTCACGGACGAAGCGTTGAAGCTGGACCCGAAGGAAGTCACCAGCCTCGGCCTGCTTGGCATCGCCGCGTTCGAGGGCCAGCGCTATCAGGCAGCCATCGACTACTGGAACCGCCTGTTGGCGCAGTTGCCGGCCGAAGACAACTCCCGCGCCGCACTGCAGGGTGGCATCGACCGCGCGGCGCAGAAACTCAAGGAGGGCGGCGGCGTGGTGGCGCAAAAGTCGGTGATGACGGTGCGCGTGGACCTGTCCGCCGAGGTAAAAGCCAACGTCCTGCCCACCGACAGCGTGTTCATCTTCGCCCGCGCGGTAAAGGGCCCGCCCGCGCCGCTGGCGGTCAAGCGTGTGACTGTCGCCGAGCTGCCGATCACCGTTGAACTGGGGGATGCCGACGCGATGATGGCGTCGTTGAAACTGTCCAACTTCCCTGAAGTCCAACTGGTTGCGCGCATATCCCGGGCAGGTATTCCAACCGCCGGCGAGTGGATCGGCCGCAGCCAACCCCTGGCCAGCAGCACCACTGCGTTGCAGCCGCTGACCATCGACAGTCCGGACCCGTAACTTCGAGGAAACGCCCATGACCGCCATTGCACGCATCACCCTGCTCAGCCTCGTACTCGGCTTGAGTGCCTGCGCGGTCCACCGCCCACCTCCGGTGCCCACCGGCCCGACCATCCCGCCAACGGGCCCGTCGACGCAGCCGAGCACTCAACCTTCCGGCCCGGTCACGCCACAGCCCAAGCCTGTGCCGAGCAAATCCCCAACCTTCGCCCCGCCACCTGGCGCCGCCAGCCACTGGGACGGCAAGATGCAGGTGTATGTGCTGGAAGAGCAGCCCGACACCTTCTACCGCCAGCGCACCTACTACCGCTGGAGCAACGGCTGGAGCCGCTCCATCAGCCCGAACGGGCCATGGGAAGAAACCGACGTGCAGGGCGTGCCGCCGGGCTTGAGCAAGCAGTACGCGCAATGACAAAAGGCGACCTTCGGGTCGCTTTTTCCATTCCGCAAGCCAGTTCCCACAGGAAATTCTATTCGGCCATCAAACCGAGGTATTCCCGACTCCGCCTGCCAATGGGTGTATGGCGGTCCGCGCTCCGGTAAGGTAGCCCCCATGTCTGGAAAACAAGCAAACAGGGTGTATTGATGGCCGGCAGGTTGATCTATCTCATCGGGCCGTCGGGTTCGGGCAAGGACAGCCTGTTGGACGCCGCACGCTCACGCCTGGCCGAGCGCGGTTGTCGCATCGTGCGCCGCGTCATCACGCGTTCGGCGGAGGCGGTGGGCGAGGCGGCGCAGGGTGTGACCCCGGAGCAGTTTGCCGCGCTGCAGGCGCAGGGCGCATTTGCCCTCAGTTGGCAGGCCAATGGGTTGTCCTACGGCATCCCGCGCGAGATCGACGATTGGCTGGCGGCGGGGGAGGACGTGCTGGTCAACGGCTCCCGTGCGCATCTGGCGCAAACCCGCGAGCGCTACCCGGGCATGGGGGTGCTGTTGCTGACGGTGGATCACACCCTGTTGCGCCAGCGCCTGATCGCGCGGGGGCGTGAGTCGTTGGCCGATATTGAGGAACGGCTGGCGCGCAATGCGCGGTTCACGGCGCAGATGATCGCCGGCAATGACGCCGGGTTGTACGTACTCGACAATTCCGGCGCTCTGGAAGATACCGTCGAACATCTCTTGTCCGTCCTGCTGAAAATCCAGCGTGGGAGGGGGCTTGCTCCCGATGGCGGTGGAACCGTCGCCTGATGAATTGACTGACCGAGCAAGCCCCCTCCCACACTGGATCTGCATCGTCCTTCGCTATCCCCATATCCCGTCACATAACCGGCAGTCACCCAAGTGAATGTTGTGCTTGAGTAAAGATAACTCTAGGGTTATTTTTAATCGAGCCAAGCCAAGGAGGCCGAGGTGCAAAGCAGGGTGTTGATCAAGGAACTGCAGGAAGCAGGTTGGGTGCTGGATCGCGTCACGGGCAGCCATCATATTTTTACCCACCGCTATAACCCGTACACGATCCCGGTGCCCCATCCCAAAAAGGATCTGCCGCTTGGCACCGTCAGCAGCATCAGAAAACGCGCCGGTCTGTTTCAGTTTTAAGGAGAGCATGCATGCAATACCCAATCTGTATCGAATGGGGCGATGACTTCACCGCCACCGGCATCCAGATCCCCGACATTCCCGGCGCTGTTACCGCCGGAGACAGTTTTGAAGAGGCGTACAACGCAGCGGTGGAAGTCGCGCACATCATGCTGCAGGAGATTGCCGCAGAGGGTGGGGTGATTCCAATGCCGACGTCGGTGGCCAATCACCACGCCGACGAAGCGTACGCAGGCATGGGCTGGGGGATGCTGGAGCTGGACATTTCGCCCTATCTGGGCCGGACCGAGAAGGTCAATGTGACCTTGCCCGGTTATGTCATCCAGCGTATCGACCGCTATGTGCGCGAGCACAAGGTCAAAAGCCGCTCGTCATTTCTGGCGGACGCGGCCTTGGAGAAGTTGGTGCGTTCCTAGGCCGTAGCGACCGCCGCGTGCCGTGATGCACTCAAAAAGCGCAGCAACGCCAGCAACGGGAATGCGCTGCCCACCAGCATGACGCCCAGCCAGCCGCCGTGTTCATACACGCTGCTGGCAATCGCCGAGCCGAAGGCGCCGCCGATGAAGATGCTGGTCATGTACAACGCATTCAGGCGGCTGCGACTATTGGCGTCGAGGGCGTAGATGGCGCGCTGGCCGAGCACCATGTTCATCTGCACGCAGAAATCCAGCACCACGCCGGTCACGGCCAGGCCGATGACGCTGTACAACGGATGCACCAGGGCCGGCAGGAAGCTTAACGCGGCAAACAGCATGGCCAGCAGCGAGGCGCGATGGGTGTGGCCCGCGTCAGCCAGACGGCCGGCAATGGGCGCGGCGATGGCGCCGATGGCCCCCACCAGGGCGAAAAGTGCGATCTGTGTCTGGCTCAGACCGTGGCTGCGCACCAGCTCCAGCGGAGCGGCGGTCCAGAACAGGCTGAAGGTGGCGAACAGACAGCCCTGGTAAAACGCGCGCTGGCGCAGTAGCGGTTGTTCACGCAGCAGGGTGCCCAGGGAGCGCAGTAATTGGCCGTAGCTGGCGCTGTGGTCGGGTTGACGCTTGGGAATGGTCAGCATCAGCACCACGCTGATAAACGCCATCAACGCGGCGGCCGCCATGAACATCGCGCGCCAGCCGAAGTGGTCGGCCACCAGGCTGGACACCGGCCGTGCGAGCAAAATGCCGAGTAGCAAGCCGCCCATGATGCTGCCCACCACCCGGCCACGCGATTCGGCGGGCGCGAGGTGCGCGGCCAGCGGGATCAGGATCTGCACCGACACCGAACTGAAGCCGATCAGCAGCGATACCAGCAGGAACAGGTTCGGCTGCTCGGTAAATGCCGCGCCCAGCAGGCTGGCGATGGCGACCACGGTGGTGGTGATCATCAGCTTGCGGTTTTCCAGCAGGTCACCCAACGGCACCAGAAAAAACAGGCCCAGGGCATAGCCGATCTGCGTCAGCGACACGATCAGGCTTGCCATCGCGGGCGTCAGGCCGATGTCCGGCGCGATCAGTTCGATGATCGGTTGTGCGTAGTAGATGTTGGCCACAATGGCGCCGCAGCAAAACGCAAACAGCATCACCATGCCTCGGGTCATGCTGCTTGTAGCGTGGGACGTAGCGTTCATGGTGTTCTCATAAAGCAAGGGAGGATGGCGAGCGAGAGTAGAGACAACGCCCTGGGACGAGTAGGCTGTTCGGCGTGATATTACTTATGTCGGGCAATGATACATTCAGTCACAACTGCCGAAACAGGAAATCCACTGCGATGAAGATCACGTTGAACAAGATGATTTTGGCCTCAACCCTCGCCGCTGCCATGGCGGTGGGCCTGGCGCACGCGGCCGAGGCCCCGCGCGTTGGCGTTCGCGGCGCCATCACTGCGATGGACGGGGATGCCATGCACGTCAAGGTCAACAGCGGCGAAGACGTCGTCGTGCACCTCACCCCGGCCACCCAGGTACGCGCTGTGACCCTGACCAAAATTGATCAGATCAAGCCGGGCAGCTACATCGGCTCGGCTGCCATGCCCAATGCCGACGGCACCCTGACCGCCCTTGAAGTCCACGTATTCCCCCCGGCCATGGCCGGCACGGGTGAAGGGCATCGCGCGTTCGATTTAAAGGAAGGCAGCAGCATGACCAATGGCACCGTCGGCGACCTGGTGGTCAGCAACGGGCGCACGTTGACCGTCAGATACAAGGGCGGCGAGCAGAAGATCGTGGTGCCGGATGATGTGCCGATCGTCAACCTGGAGCCTGGGGATCGCACGTTGCTCAAGCCGGGCGTAAAGGTGGTGTTGTTCGCGTCGCAGGGGGCGGGCGGGAAAGTCACTGCCCAGGCGATCTCTGCCGGGAAGGATGGCGTGACACCGCCGATGTAATTGGCGAATGCAAAACCAATGTGGGAGCAGGCAAGCCAGCTCCCACAGTTATGACCGCGTTTGATTATTGACCGGAGTAGATCTGGTCAAACACGCCGCCATCATTGAAGTGGGTCTTCTGCACGGTGCGCCAGTCGCCAAAGGTCTTCTCCACCGACAGGAAGTCGACTTTCGGGAAACGGTCGGTGTACTTGGCCAGCACTGCCGGGTCACGTGGGCGCAGGTAGTTGTTGGCGGCAATTTCCTGGCCTTCGGGCGACCACAGGTACTTCAGGTAGTCTTCGGCGGCTGCGCGGGTGCCTTTCTTGTCGACGACCTTGTCGACCACCGACACTGGCGGCTCGGCCTCGGCGGAGACGCTTGGGTAGATCACTTCGAACTGATCGCGGCCGAATTCACGGGCGATCATTTCCGCTTCGTTCTCGAAGGTCACCAGCACGTCGCCGATCTGGTTGGTCATGAACGTGGTGGTCGCGGCGCGGCCACCGGTGTCCAGCACCGGTGCCTGCTTGAACAGCTTGCCGACGAAGGCCTTGGCCTTGTCTTCGTCACCACCGTTCTTGAGTACATAGCCCCAGGCCGACAGGTAGGTGTAGCGGCCGTTACCGGACGTTTTGGGGTTGGGCACGATCACTTGCACACCGTCTTTCAACAGGTCCGGCCAGTCTTTCAGGGCTTTCGGGTTGCCCTTGCGCACGATGAACACGGTGGCCGAGGTGAACGGCGCGCTGTTGTTCGGCAGGCGCGTGACCCAGTTGTCCGGTACCAGTTTGCCGTTATCGACCAGGGCATTGATGTCGGTGGCCATGTTCATCGTGATCACGTCGGCCGGCAGCCCATCGATGACCGAGCGCGCCTGTTTGCTGGAGCCGCCGAAGGACATCTGCAGGGTCAGCTTGTCGTTCGGGTGCTCGCTATCCCAGTGCTTCTGGAAGGCTGCGTTGTAGTCCTTGTAGAAATCGCGCATCACGTCGTAGGAGACGTTGAGCAGTGTGACGGGGGCTGCCTGCACGGCGCCCGCGAGGGCAAGGCCGGCGGCCAGGAGAGAGGCGCTAACGAGTTTTTTCACTGCTCATTCCTTGTTGTTCGAGAAGAGGGGAGGCACTTTGCCAGCGACTATAGCGGCACCCGCATAGCGCCTTAAAGATTAAAAAGAACTTTGCTTATTCCACTTTCTTGAAAAGATTGCTGCCACAGCGCGAACAGAACGCTGCGTTGGGCTCATGGCTGTCTTTCTTGCACACCGGGCAGTCGGTTTGCAGCTGTTCACCGCGCATCGCGCTGGCCAGTTCAGCGGTGAAAATCCCGGTGGGCACGGCGATGATCGAGTAACCGGTGATCATCACCAGTGACGAAATCACCTGGCCCAGCGGGGTCCTGGGCACGATATCGCCAAAGCCCACGGTGGTCAGCGTCACGATCGCCCAGTAGATGCCCTTGGGAATGCTGGTAAAGCCGTGTTCCGGGCCTTCGATCACGTACATCAGGGTGCCGAACACGGTCACCAGGGTGCACACGCTGACCAGGAACACCACGATCTTCTGCTTGCTGCCGCGCAGCGCCGCCATCAGGTAGTTGGCCTGCTTGAGGTAGGGGCTGAGCTTGAGTACGCGGAAAATCCGCAGCATGCGGATGATGCGGATGATCAACAGGTACTGCGCGTCGCTGTAATACAGCGCGAGGATGCCGGGCACGATGGCCAGCAGGTCCACCAGCCCATAAAAACTGAAGGCATAACGCAACGGCTTGGGCGAGCAATACAGGCGCAGGCAGTACTCGACGGCGAAGATCAGCGTGAAGCCCCACTCGATATAGGCCAGCACATTGGCGTAGTTCTGGTGGACCTGGTCGATGCTGTCGAGCATCACGATCACCAGGCTGGCGAGAATGATCAGCAGCAGGATGCCGTCAAAGCGCCGCCCGGCCACGGTGTCGCTCTGGAAAACCATGACGTAGAGCCGCTGACGCCAATCGTTATTGCTGTGCATAAAGAACGCCCGAATCGAAGGTCGGGCAAGCCTAGGGGGATTCGAAGGGGCTGTCCATGCGGCGGCGGGTTTTGGGTGAGTCAGAGCGACCGTGGTGGACCCATCGCGAACAAGCCCCCTCCCACAGGGACTGCATTTATCCTTCGCGAATCGAGAAGTTCGCCATGTGCTCGAGGCCCTTGATCAGTGCCGAATGGTCCCAGTTGCCACCGCCGAGTGCCTTGCAGGTGCTGAACACCTGCTGGGTGGCGGCGGTATTGGGCAGGTTGATCCCCAGCTCCTTTGCCCCGGCCAGCGCCAGGTTCAAATCCTTCTGGTGCAGGTTGATACGAAAGCCCGGGTCGAAGGTGCCGTTGATCATGCGTTCACCGTGCACTTCGAGGATTCGGGAGGCGGCAAAGCCACCCATCAGCGCTTCGCGCACCCTGGCCGGGTCGGCGCCGTTTTTTGCCGCGAACAGCAACGCTTCGGCCACCGCCTGGATGTTCAGCGCCACGATGATCTGGTTGGCCACCTTGGCCGTCTGGCCATCGCCATTGCCGCCGACCAGCGTGATGTTCTTGCCCAGGCTCTGCAGCAGCGGCAGGGCGCGCTCAAAGGTCTGCGGCTGACCACCGACCATGATGCTCAGGGTGCCGGCCCTGGCGCCGACCTCACCGCCGGACACCGGTGCGTCGAGGTAGTGCGCGCCGGTCTCATTGATCTTCGCCGCAAAGGCTTTGGTGGCGGTGGGGGAGATCGAGCTCATGTCGATCACCACCTTGTCTGGCGACAGCCCGGTGGCCACGCCGTTGGCACCGAACAGCACGTCCTCGACCTGCGGCGTGTCGGGCACCATCACGATGATGAACTCGGCCTCCCGCGCCACCTGCTGCGGGGTGGCCAGGGCCACGGCGCCGGCGCTGATCAGTTCAGCCGGCGCCTTGCTGTGGTGTTCGCAGAGAAACAATTGATGACCAGCCTTTTGCAGGTTCGCAGCCATGGGCAGGCCCATGATGCCGGTGCCGATAAAACCGATGTTAGCCATGAAAAAATCCTCTTTTTATTACACAGCAGGTCCCATGTGGGAGGGGGCTTGCCCCCTCCCACATTTGGTTCTGTGTTGTGTTTGTTAGATCGCGTTGTGAGTTTTGAGCCAACCCAAACCAGCTTCGGTGGTGGTCGACGGCTTGTATTCACAGCCGACCCAACCCTGGTACCCGATGCGGTCCAGATGTTCGAACAGGAAGCGGTAGTTGATCTCGCCGGTGCCCGGCTCGTTGCGCCCTGGGTTGTCGGCCAGTTGGATGTGGTTGATCACCTCCAGGTGAGTGGCCATGGTTCGGGCCAGGTCGCCCTCCATGATTTGCATGTGGTAGATGTCGTATTGCAGGAACAGATTGTCACTGCCCACCTGCTCGCGGATCGCCAGGGCTTGCGCGCTGTTGTTGAGGTAGAACCCCGGGATGTCGCGGGTGTTGATCATTTCCATCACCAGCCGGATGCCCGCCGCCTGAAGGTGTTCGGCGGCGTACTTGAGGTTGGCGACAAAAGTCTGCTCCACGGTTTTATCGTCCACCCCTTCGGGGCGAATACCCGCCAGGCAGTTGACCTGGGTATTGCCCAGCACCTGGGCGTAGGCGATGGCGAGCGTGACCCCGGCGCGGAACTCCTCGACCCGGTCAGGGTGGCACGCGATGCCGCGCTCACCCTTGGCCCAGTCACCGGCCGGCAGGTTGAACAGCACCTGCGTGAGGCCGTTGGCCTCGAGCTGCGTCTTGATTTCGGTGGAGCCGAACTCGTACGGGAACAGGTATTCGACGCCGGTGAAACCGGCGTCGGCGGCCGCCTTGAAACGGGCGAGGAAATCCTGTTCGGTAAACAGCATGGACAGGTTGGCGGCAAAGCGCGGCATAGGGTTCTCCTTAATCGAGCAGGGCAATGGCAGTCGGCGCATCGTTGCCGACCAGGGCCAGGTCTTCGAATTCATTGACGGCGTTGATCTCGGTGCCCATGGAAATATTGGTCACACGCTCCAGAATAATCTCAACGATCACCGGTACCTTGAATTCTTCGATCATTTCCTGCGCCTTGCGCAGCGCCGGCTGGATCTGGCCCGGCTCGAACACCCGCAGCGCCTTGCAGCCCAGGCCTTCGGCGACGGCCACATGGTCGACGCCATAGCCGTTCAGCTCCGGCGCGTTGAGGTTGTCGAAAGACAGCTGCACGCAATAATCCATGTCAAAGCCGCGCTGGGCCTGGCGTATCAAGCCCAGGTAGGAATTGTTCACCACCACATGGATATACGGCAGCTTGAACTGTGCGCCCACCGCGAGTTCTTCGATCATGAACTGGAAATCATAGTCGCCCGACAGCGCCACCACCCTGCGGCTCGGGTCAGCTTTGACCACGCCGAGGGCCGCCGGAATGGTCCAGCCCAGGGGGCCGGCCTGGCCGCAGTTGATCCAGTGGCGGGGTTTATAAACGTGCAGGAATTGCGCGCCGGCAATCTGCGACAGGCCGATGGTGCTGACGTAGCAGGTGTCTTTGCCGAACACCTGGTTCATCTCTTCGTACACCCGCTGCGGCTTGACCGGCACGTTATCGAAGTGGGTCTTGCGCTGCAGGGTGGCCTTGCGTTGCTGGCAGTCATGCAGCCAGGCGCTGCGGTCCTTGAGTTTGCCGGCGGCTTTCCATTCGCGGGCCACCTCGATGAACATCGTCAGTGCGGCGCCGGCGTCGGAAACAATGCCCAGGTCCGGGGTGAACACACGGCCGATCTGCATCGGTTCGATGTCGACATGGATGAACGTGCGCCCCTCGGTGTACACCTCCACCGAGCCGGTATGGCGGTTGGCCCAGCGGTTGCCGATGCCCAGCACCAGGTCTGACTTGAGCAGGGTCGCGTTGCCATACCGGTGCGAGGTTTGCAGGCCGACCATGCCCACCATCTGCGGGTGATCATCCGGGAGGGTGCCCCAGCCCATCAGGGTCGGAATCACCGGGATGCCGGTCAGTTCGGCGAACGCCACCAGCAAGTCGCTGGCGTCGGCATTGATCACGCCGCCGCCGCTCACCAGTAACGGGCGTTCGGCCGCATCGAGCAGGGCCAGGGCTTTTTCCACCTGAAGGCGGGTGGCCAGCGGCTTGGCCAGGGGCAGCGGCTGGTAGGCGTCGATGTCGAATTCGATCTCGGCCATCTGCACATCGAACGGCAGGTCGATCAATACCGGGCCGGGGCGGCCGGAGCGCATTTCATAAAAGGCCTTCTGGAACGCGTAGGGCACCTGGCCCGGCTCCAGCACGGTGGTCGCCCACTTGGTCAGCGGCTTGACGATGCTGGTGATGTCGACGGCCTGGAAGTCTTCCTTGTGCAGGCGGGCACGGGGCGCCTGGCCGGTGATGCACAGGATCGGGATGGAGTCGGCCGACGCGCTGTAGAGGCCGGTGACCATGTCGGTGCCCGCCGGACCCGAAGTGCCGATACACACGCCGATATTGCCGGCCTTGGTGCGGGTATAGCCCTCGGCCATGTGCGAGGCGCCTTCAACATGGCGAGCAAGGATGTGATCGATGCCGCCAATTTTCTGCAAGGCCGAATACAGCGGGTTGATCGCGGCGCCCGGGATACCGAAGGCGGTGTTCACGCCCTCGCAGCGCATCACCAGTACGGCGGCTTCGATTGCTCTCATTCTGCTCATTTTTTTGTCGCCTCGTATTTTTATAATTGTATACAAGTTGCGTTTGGTCGGAGTTTATTCACGGCGGGCTGTGCAGGTCAATGCATTTTATGAGCATGCTTTTACGTCTTTCGACGTTTTATGTGCGGTTTTTAGAGGCTTTATTGGGTTTTTTGTATACAAAAATAATAGTAAATGTATTCTGTTTTTATTCGCGGCTTGATCAAACAAGCCTTGAGCGCATCCTGATAACAAGAAAAAGGACGGCACCATGAGCGCGTTAAGCTTGAAACTCGCTACTCAATTGACCTGCCACGCCATCGCCGCCGGCCGTGCGATGTCCGCCGCACCGCTGACCATCGCGGTACTCGACAGCGGCGGCCATCTGATCACCCTTCAACGTGAAGACGGCGCCAGCCTGCTGCGCCCGCAGATCGCCACCGGCAAGGCCTGGGGGGCTATTGCAATGGGCAAGGGCTCACGCCTGCTGGAGTTGGACGCACAGCAGCGCCCGGCGTTTATCGCCGCATTGAACAGCCTGGGACGCGGCAGCGTGGTGCCGGCACCGGGCGGGGTGTTGATTCGGGATGGAGCGGGCGTGGTGCTGGGGGCGATCGGGATCAGCGGGGATACGTCGGATATTGATGAGCGGTGCGCGATTACGGCGATTGAGGGGCTGGGGTTGCTGGCGGACGCGGGGGTGCCAGATTGACTGGATTATCTTCAGGGCCCCATCGCAGGCAAGCCAGCCCCCACATTGGACGGTGTAATCCTGTGGGAGTCCCCACTACCTCTTCGACGTAGCGCTGTCGCGCAGCAAACTGGGGCCTCTGTGGCGAGCGGGCTCGCCCTAATGCCGTTCAGTTAAGGAAAATGTGTGGGCTTATTGTGGCGAGCGGGCTTGCCCCGCGTTGGGGTGCGAAGCGCCCCCCATCGAGCAAAACGCGGTGTACCTGATACGGCTCAGCGCCTGGCTTTGGGGCTGCTGCGCAGCCCAACGCAGGACAAGCCTGCTCGCCACAGGGAATCTGCGCTTAACTGAACGGCATTAGGGCAAGCCTGCTCGCCACAGGAATGTGGCTGCCTGGAACTTAAGGTTTAAAATCAATAAGTTATTTTGTGTTTGATAAGAGCTGGCTTGCCTGCGATGGCCTCGCCCGGATCTATCAGTCCGGCTCACATCCCTTCAACACCAACCGGATAATCGTCTGCGCCGCCGCCTCATAGTCGGCCTCATCCAGCCTGGCCTTGCCGGTCACGGCTGAAATCTGCCAGTCGAAATCCGCATAGGTCTGGGTGGCCGCCCAGATGCTGAACATCAGGTGATGGGGATCGATCGCTGCGATCAACCCGCGATCCACCCAGCTCTGGATGCAGTCGATATTGTGCCTGGCCTGGGCATTCAGTTGTTCGACTTGCTCCCCGCTCAGGTGCGGCGCGCCGTGCATGATTTCGCTGGCGAATACTTTGGAGGCGAAGGGCAGGTCGCGGGAGATGCGGATTTTCGAGCGAATGTAGTTGCTCAATACCTCCTTGGGGTCGCCTTGGGGATTGAACGGCGTGGAGGCGGCCAATATCGGCTCGATGATGCTCTCGAGCACCTCGCGGTAGAGGTTGTCCTTGGACTTGAAGTAGTAGTAGACGTTGGGCTTGGGCAGCCCGGCCTTGGCGGCGATGTCGCTGGTTTTGGTTGCGGCGAAGCCCTTGTCGGCAAACTCCTCGCTCGCCGCCCGCAGGATCTTTTCTTTATTGCGCTCGCGAATGGTGCTCATAAACCAGAGATTTCCTTGCCAGGACAGGCGGTTGCGCATGGTAGCACCGGCCATCCGCGAGCCTCAACAATGTGCCCCCCAAGGGGGGCGCCTGAGTCTGCATCGCGTTCACTTTGAAAGGCTGCTCAAGGGTGGTCGTGGCGGAATATTTAATTGGGTACTTGTCTGTTTAAAAGGCAAAAAAAAGGCCATTCGGTTGAATGGCCTTTTTTTATCGACGCGGTTTACTCGGCAATCTGCAACTTGCGCGATTCGGTGTAGATATACCGCACCTTCTCATACTCGAACGGCGAGTTCATCTGACCGTAGCGGAAGCTGGTCTGATAACGCCGGTCTACTGCTCGCAACGCCCAGATTTCCGGGTGGTTGGAGCTGACTTCGGCCACGTTCAGGAAGTTGATCTGGTTTTCGGCGGTGTAGTCCACCAGTAGCCCGGTGGTGTCACGCAGGTTCGACGGACCGAAGATCGGCAGCACCAGGTACGCGCCGCCGGGCACGCCGTAGAAACCCAGGGTCTGGCCGAAGTCTTCGCTCTGGCGCGGCAGGCCCATGGCAGTGGCCGGGTCCCACAGGCCGGCGATGCCGATGGTGGTGTTGACCAGCAGGCGCCCGGTGGTTTCCAGCGAGCGGTGGCCCTTGAGCTGCAGCAGGCTGTTGAGCAGGTTGGGCACATCGCCCAGGTTGTTGAAGAAGTTGCTCACGCCGGTGCGCAAGAAACTGGGCGTGACGTAGCGATAACCGTCGACCACCGGCAGGAACACCCATTGGTCGAAGCGGTAGTTGAAGTGGTACACGCGGCGGTTCCATGATTCCAGCGGGTCGTACACGTTGAGGGCGGTGAGCGACGAACGCTCGAACTCGCGCTGGTCAAGGCCCGGGTTGAACTTGAGCTTGGTCAGCGGTTCCTTGAAGCCATCGGCGTCGACCTTGACTGGCTCATGGGCCTTGCTGTTGTCGGCATTGGCCACGCCTGCGCACATCAGGGCGGCAAGCAGCAGAAGATATTTAGCCACGGAAGAACTCCAGCATGGCGTCGGCGTTGACGCGGTAATTAAGGTTGCCGCAGTGGCCGCCCAGCGGGTAGACGGTCAAGCGATCGCCGAAGGTTTTACGCAGGAAACCCAGGTCGCCAGGGCCGAGGATCACGTCATCGGCATTGTGCATCACCGCGATTTTCGGGCTGTCATGCAGGTAGTCCTTCAGCGCGTACAGGCTGACCTGATCGACCAGTTGCAGCAGGCTGCCGCCATCGGAGCGCGCACGCCACATCGGAATGACTTGCTCGGTGAGGTAGCAATCGAAGTCGCATTGCAGCGCGCGCTTGAGGAACGGCGTGAGGCTGGTGCCTTCGGTGATCGGATATTTGGGTGGAATGATCAGGCCACGGCGGTTGATCAGGTCCGAGGTAAAGGCAATGTCGGCGGCCGAGAAACGGAACGAGGTGCCGATCAGCATGGCCATCTGTTCGTTGGTCAGGTGCTGCTTGGATTGCTGGAAGTCGTAGAGCAGGGCGTCGTTGAGGTCGATGTAGCCCTTTTGCTGGAAGTAACGGGTGAGCTTGTTCAGCACCAGCTCATAGAAGGTGGTGGTGTTGTTGATGCCCTTGACCTCGGTCTGCACCAGCTTGTCGAGGTTGGTGATCGAGGTATAGAGGTTGACCGGCGGGTTGAGCAGCAGCACTTTCTTGAAGTTGAAGCTGCGGCGGGTCTCGTCGAGCTTGCTGACGAATGCCGCATCCAGCGCACCCAGGCTGTAACCGGTGAGGTAGAAGTCGGTCACTGGCAGCGAGGCATTCTGCGCACGCACGGCCTGCATCACGCGGTACATGTCTTCGGCATCTTCCTGGGTGATGCCCGGGGTGGCGAAGCGCGAGGCGGCGCTGATGAAGTCGAAGCTGGTGGGCGACGAGAGTTGCACCACGTGGTAGCCGGCCTGGTAATACAGTTTTTTCAGGTATTCGTTGATGCTGCTGTCGAACCGCGCGCCGGTGCCGGCGATCAGGAAGATCAGCGGCGCGGCGTGGTCCTGCTTGGCGATGCGATAGGTGAGTTTCTTCACCGCCCAGAAGTTGTCCGGCAGGCTGAACTCGCGCTCGGGGCGCATGTTCAGGGTGTGGTCGGACTGGTTGATCTCGTCGTCGCTCGGCAGGGTGGGCCGAAGATCAGGCGGGGTGGTCGCGATGGTCGCTTCGAACGGGTTGGTCAAAGGGTAGCCATAGCTGGCCTGGTCGATATCGACGGCCAGTGCTGACGCACTCAAAAATAGGCTGCCCAGCAAGGCAGCGCAGCGCAAGGAACGGAGCATGACTGGATCCCTAAGAGGAAAAGGTGCTGAATGAAGTTCGCAGGCTATGACCACCACGTAATCGCCGAAGTGCCATCACTCGGCACCAAAATGTCGGAAAATTACATCAGAATTGGGCTATAGCAGGCAGAAGATACACTTTGCCACGCATTGGTGAACACTAATTGTGTGTATGTCCCTTGCCAACGGCCGGCGGGGGATTAAGCTGAGCGCCGTTTTCGCCTATCGGAGTGCCCCATGTCCCGCCGCTTCCCGTTGATTTTGCTACTGATTGCCCTGCCGTTATGGCTGGCTGCCAGTTATGGCGCACGCTATGGTTTTATGGAAGATGCGCAGTGGGTCGGCCTCTGCGCCGACGAGGCCAGTCGCTGGGAATGCCAGGTGCGTTCGAACCTTGGGTTGATGATTCACTTCCAGGTGCTTGGCTGGCTGACATTGGTGCCGGCGGTACTGGCGTTCTTCGTGCCGGGACGCACGGGGCTGGGGTTGGCGCTGTTGGCCTTGCTGTTCGGGGTGCCCGCGCTGGTGTTGTACAACGCCAGTTTTGCAGTGTTTGCGCTGGTGATTGCGGGGTTGCGGTTGGTCAGGACGCCGCGCGGTGCCTGACAGGCCTCATCGCGGGCGTGCCTGCGATAGCGGTTTCAGACCTTGCGCACCCTCAGGCACCGCCACAACGCCACAACCATCAGCAGGCTGACCACCGCCCAACCCCAAGCCTGCTGGTTCAGCAAACCCTCTCGGTACAATTGCGGCGCAATGCCGACACCGATGATCAGGGCCAGCAGCAGCATCTCCCGACGCGGCCCGCCCACCGGGCGCACCAGGTACACCAAAGCCGGCAGCACCAGTGCCGCGCTGGGAAAGCTGCGATAGCGCGGGTCGAACACCATGGCGAGCATCATCACCGCGCCGGCGAACCCGGCCATCGCCACCAGCCAGCCTCCACGTCGCTCCATCCAGGCGAACGCCCGCTCACGCCAACCCTCGCGGGCACTCAGGGCGAGGGCCGCGTGAGTCAGCACCAGCAGGTTCAACACCACCAGCACGGCGGCCCAGGCCCATTCATCGGTAGAGCGTGCCGTGACGCGGGCCAGCTCAGCCCAGGTGCCGATTGAGCATGCGGCGACGGCGCCCAGCAGTGGCAGCGCAAGTGCGTTGCGCGTGCTGCGTACGCGGCCGCCCAGTACCAACGCAGCTAACAAAATGACGCCTCCGACGCCCAGCCACACTCGCCAGTACGGCACATTGCTCACCGGTCCGGCGAGGATGCCCTTTTCCTGGCGATCGGCATCGAACAGCCCCCAATAGCCGCCCACGGCACCTTCATTGAGACGTTTCCACGGCTGGTCAAAGGCTTCGATCAGGTTGTAGTGCCAGCCATTGGCTTCGGCCATGGCGACGAAGCCGCGCATGAACTTCGCCTGGTTGACCCGACTCGGCACGGCAGTCTCGCGCTGGCGGCCCTGGCTCGGCCAGCCGGTTTCGCCGATCAGTATGTCCTTGTCGGGGAAGTTGTGACCGAAGGTCTGGCGCACATCGCCCACATGCTTGAGGGCCTGGTCGATGCCGGATGGGTCATCTTCCCAGTACGGCAGCAGGTGAATGGTGAGGAAGTCCACGGCCGGAGCGATTTCCGGGTGCTGCAGCCAGAATTCCCACACGTCGGCGTAGGTCACTGGCTGTTTGATCTGGCTTTTGACGGTGTGGATCAGCTTCACCAGTTGCGTGGCGGTGACTTCCTTGCGCAGCAGCGCTTCGTTGCCGACGATCACTGACGTCACTACGTCTGGGTTGGCGTTGGCGGCGGCGATCAGCAACTCGACTTCTTTTCTGGTGGCGATCGGGTCACTGCTGACCCAGGCGCCAATCATCAGCTTCAGCCCGTGCTTGCGTGCCAGCGCCGGTATGGCCTCAAGGCCGTACATCGAATAAGTGCGGATGCACTCAAAGCGCGTGGCCAGCAGGGCGAGGTCGGCGTCCACGCGCTCGGGGCGCAGCGTGAACGGCTGGTCATAAGGCGATTGGTCCTTGTCGAACGGCGTGTAGGACGCGCATTGCAGCTTGTGGCTGGCGCTGGCGACGTCCGGCAGCACCACGGAACGGCCCAGGCCGTACCAGTAACCAACGAGGGCCAGCAGGCCGAGGAGCAAGGCAAGGCAATAGGGCAGGGCAGGGAAGCGGGCAGTGGCGGGCATGGTCGGCTTTTCTGGGGGAGCAAAGGCGCGCATCTTACCCGGATTTGTCCCGTCCCAGTGGGGCTGCATACTTTTGACATGCAAAGTTCGAGCGGGATATTGGCGTTAAACCCTACAAAGCGTCCTACTGGCTATGTGATGTCGTTTCTTGCTTACCCAAGGTCGCTGGCAGAGCAGGTCGAATGCCCGCTCAGGTTGATGATCAAAGCGTCAGCACTCCACTGATGGCGTACCACCGTGATCGACGCGCGTGATGGGGGCGCGGTGCACCCTATAACAACAGGTTGACGTCGCTCGGCATCCGCCGGGCGCAGCACTTTCGGGGAAGTACTATGAAGATGCGACGACTCTTGGGCGCAGCTGCCACTCTGGTAGTTGCGATGGGCTCCACACTGGCCAGTGCCGACAGCAAGACCCTGAGTATCGGCTACGTGGACGGCTGGTCCGACAGCGTTGCCACCACTCACGTGGCGGCTGAGGTGATCAAGCAGAAGCTCGGCTACGACGTAAAACTGCAAGCGGTCGCCACCGGGATCATGTGGCAGGGCGTCGCCACCGGCAAGCTCGATGCCATGCTCTCCGCCTGGCTGCCGGTGACCCACGGTGAATACTGGACCAAGAACAAGGACAAGGTGGTCGACTACGGCCCCAACTTCAAGGATGCGAAGATCGGCCTGATCGTGCCGGAGTACGTCAAGGCCAAGTCCATCGAAGACCTCAAGACCGACACCACCTTCAAGAACAAGATCGTCGGCATCGACGCCGGTTCAGGCGTGATGCTCAAGACCGACGAAGCGATCAAGGCCTACGGCCTGGACTACAAGCTGCAGGCCAGCTCCGGCGCAGCAATGATCGCCGAACTGACCCGTGCCGAAGACAAGCAGGAGTCCATTGCGGTCACCGGTTGGGTGCCACACTGGATGTTCGCCAAGTGGAAACTGCGTTTCCTGGAAGATCCAAAAGGGATTTATGGGGCTGCTGAAACCGTCAACAGCATCGGCAGCAAGGGCCTGGAGAAGAAAGCGCCGGAAGTCGCAGCCTTCCTGAAGAAATTCCAGTGGGCCTCCAAGGATGAAATCGGCGAGGTCATGCTCGCGATCCAGGAAGGCGCCAAGCCAGATGCTGCGGCCAAGGACTGGGTCGCCAAGCACCCGGACCGCGTCGCTGAATGGACCGCTAAATAACCCCCGGCCTTGATGCAACCCCTTGTGGGAGGGGGCTTGCTCCCGATTGCGACATGTCGGCCACCGATGTTTTGGCTGACCCACCGCAATCGGGAACACGCCCCCTCCCACATTATTTTCGTGCCCCGCAAATGTTTCTGCACCCTCCCAATCCCTCGCTACACTCCCTCTACTACTAAGGTCGTCTGGAACCTGTTCCAGAGCCGCATACAGTGGCCATGTTCCAATAATAAAAAAGCTGTGCTGCGAGGATAAAAATAATGAACGACAGCATTTACCTCTCGATTCAAAACAGCCCGCGCTTCAAGGAGCTGGTGAGAAAAAGGGAAAGGTTCGCCTGGATTCTCTCGGCGATCATGCTCGGGCTCTACTCCGCTTTCATCCTGTTGATCGCCTACGGGCCACAAGTGCTGGGGGCCAAGATCAGCCCCGGTTCGTCGATTACCTGGGGCATTCCCCTGGGCGTCGGGTTGATTGTGTCCGCCTTCATCCTGACCGGCATTTACGTACGTCGGGCCAATGGCGAGTTTGATGACCTGAACAATGCGATTCTCAAGGAGGCTGCGCAATGATCCGGCGTCTACTGGCACTCTTCGGCGCTTCGCTGTTTGCTCCCGCCCTTTGGGCGGCGGACGCATTGACCGGCGAAGTGCACAAGCAACCCCTCAACGTCTCCGCCATCGTGATGTTTGTCGCGTTCGTCGGTGCCACCCTGTGCATCACCTACTGGGCGTCCAAGCGCAACAAGTCGGCGGCCGACTACTACGCGGCCGGCGGCAAGATCACCGGTTTCCAGAACGGCCTGGCGATCGCCGGCGACTACATGTCGGCGGCGTCCTTCCTGGGGATTTCCGCCCTGGTGTTCACTTCCGGCTACGACGGCCTGATCTATTCGATCGGCTTCCTGGTGGGCTGGCCGATCATTCTGTTCCTGATCGCCGAGCGCCTGCGTAACCTGGGCAAATACACCTTTGCCGACGTGGCGTCCTATCGCCTCGGGCAAACCCAGATCCGCAGCCTGTCGGCCTGTGGTTCGCTGGTGGTGGTGGCGTTCTACCTGATCGCGCAGATGGTGGGCGCGGGCAAGCTGATCCAGTTGCTGTTCGGTCTGGACTACCACGTAGCGGTGATCCTGGTCGGCATCCTGATGTGCATGTATGTGCTGTTCGGCGGCATGCTGGCGACCACCTGGGTGCAGATCATCAAGGCGGTGCTGTTGCTGTCCGGTGCTTCGTTCATGGCGCTGATGGTGATGAAGCACGTCAACTTCGACTTCAACATGCTGTTTGCCGAGGCGATCAAGGTTCACCCCAAAGGTGAAGCGATCATGAGCCCTGGCGGCCTGGTGAAAGACCCGATTTCGGCATTCTCCCTGGGCCTGGCACTGATGTTCGGTACCGCCGGCCTGCCGCACATCCTGATGCGCTTCTTCACCGTGAGTGACGCCAAGGAAGCGCGCAAGAGCGTGTTGTACGCAACCGGCTTCATCGGCTACTTCTACATCCTCACCTTCATCATCGGTTTTGGCGCAATCCTGCTGGTCAGCACCAACCCGGCGTTCAAGGATGCGGCTGGCGCTCTGCTGGGCGGCAACAACATGGCGGCGGTGCACCTGGCCAACGCGGTGGGCGGCAGTATCTTCCTGGGCTTCATCTCGGCCGTGGCGTTTGCCACCATCCTCGCGGTGGTTGCCGGCTTGACCCTGGCCGGTGCGTCGGCGGTGTCCCATGACCTGTATGCCAGCGTGATCAAGAAGGGCAAGGCCAACGAAAAGGATGAGATTCGCGTGTCGAAGATCACCACCGTGGCCCTGGGTGTATTGGCGATTGGCCTGGGTATCCTGTTCGAAAGCCAGAACATCGCGTTCATGGTGGGCCTGGCGTTCTCGATTGCTGCCAGTTGTAACTTCCCGGTGCTGCTGCTTTCCATGTACTGGAAAAACCTCACCACCCGTGGCGCCATGATCGGTGGCTGGCTGGGCTTGATCAGTGCGGTGGGCCTGATGGTGCTGGGCCCGACCATCTGGGTCTCGATCCTGCATCATGAAAAAGCCATCTTCCCGTACGAGTACCCGGCGTTGTTCTCGATGATCATCGCGTTCGTGGGGATCTGGTTCTTCTCCATCACCGACAAGTCGGCGGCGGCAGAGAAAGAGCGTGCGCTGTACTTCCCGCAGTTTGTGCGTTCGCAGACTGGCCTGGGGGCGAGTGGGGCGGTGAATCATTGATGCAGTTGCAAGTGGCAAGCTACAAGCTGCAAGTTAGAAGCAGTGCTGTGTAGAGAGATACCCCTGTAGAGATGCAGGGGTATTTTTTTGCTTGCGGCTTATAGCTGGAAGCTTGCAGCTCACTAAATCCCAGCCAAAAAAAACGGCCTCATCAAGAGGCCGTTTTTTCTGGCTGGGATTTAGTGCCGATCTTCCAGCTTGGTAATGTCACGCGACTCGTAGCCGGTGTACAGCTGGCGCGGGCGGCCAATCTTGTACGGGCTGGAGAGCATTTCCTTCCAGTGGGAGATCCAGCCCACGGTCCGCGCCAGGGCGAAGATCACGGTGAACATGCTGGTTGGAATGCCGATGGCCTTGAGGATGATCCCCGAGTAGAAGTCGACGTTCGGGTACAGCGAGCGTTCGATGAAGTACGGGTCGGTCAGGGCGATCTCTTCCAGGCGCATGGCCAGTTCGAGTTGCGGATCGTTCTTGATGCCCAGCTCTTTCAGTACTTCGTCGCAGGTCTGCTTCATCACGGTGGCGCGCGGGTCGCGGTTCTTGTAGACCCGGTGACCGAAGCCCATCAACTTGAACGGATCGTTCTTGTCCTTGGCCTTGGCGATGAATTTGTCGATGTTGGACACATCGCCGATTTCATCGAGCATGGTCAACACGGCTTCGTTCGCACCGCCGTGGGCAGGGCCCCAGAGTGCGGCGATACCGGCGGCGATACAGGCAAACGGGTTGGCACCCGAGGAGCCTGCCAGGCGCACGGTGGACGTCGAGGCGTTCTGCTCGTGGTCGGCGTGGAGGATGAAGATCCGGTCCATGGCCTTGGCGAGCACCGGGCTGATCGGTTTGATCTCGCACGGGGTGTTGAACATCATGTGCAGGAAGTTTTCTGCATACGTCAGGTCGTTGCGCGGGTACATCATGGGTTGGCCCATGGAGTACTTGTAGACCATCGCGGCCAGGGTCGGCATCTTGGCAACCAGGCGGATCGCGGAAATTTCGCGATGCTGCGGGTTATTGATGTCCAGGGAGTCGTGATAGAAGGCCGAGAGGGCGCCGACCACGCCGCACATGACGGCCATCGGGTGGGCGTCGCGACGGAAGCCGTTGAAGAAGGTCTTCAATTGCTCATGAACCATGGTGTGGTTCTTCACGGTGCTGACGAACTGGGCTTTCTGCTCGGCTGTTGGCAGTTCGCCATTTAGCAGCAGGTAGCAGGTTTCCAGGTAGTCCGACTGTTCAGCGAGTTGCTCGATCGGGTAGCCCCGGTGCAGCAGAATGCCATTGTCGCCATCGATATAGGTGATCTTCGACTCGCAGGAAGCGGTCGACATGAAGCCTGGGTCGAAAGTGAAACGGCCCGTGGCCGTCAGGCCCCGTACGTCGATAACATCGGGACCAACGGTGCCGGTTAAAATGGGCAGCTCGACGGGGGCTGCGCCCTCGATGATCAACTGCGCTTTTTTGTCAGCCATGTGGCCTCCTATTTATGCTTCAAATCATCAGACAGCCCCCCACGCAGGGCCCGCACCACTATAGTGAGATAAATTCAGAAGTCAATTTGCCTAAAGTCTTGCTCCAGAAGGCTTTAACCATACTTTTTCGTCGAAATTGACTGCCGTTTACGCCTTTTATACCGCCAGCGCAATCCGCTATTAGGGTGAGGAGCGCGCGTTGTCATTAGTAGCCTAACTGTCTATACTCGGCCACCGACCGCCAAGGGCTTTTGGGCTTGCTTTCATTGGGGGTCGCACTCCCTGGGTGGTGCTTACCTGACCAGTCGCACTCCCCAACAACTTTGCCCTGATTGTTAGGGGCTCTTCAGTGTGAAAAAAAGCCGTGAATAGCCAACGACCTGTAAACCTAGACCTAAGGACCATCAAACTCCCAGTCACTGCATACACGTCGATTCTTCACCGAATCTCCGGCGTCATTCTCTTCGTCAGCCTGGCCATCATGCTCTATGCATTGGACAAGTCGCTGAGTTCGGAAGAGGGCTTCGGCGAGGTGAAAGCGTGTTTGACCAGTCCGCTAGCCAAGCTAGTGATTTGGGGCATCCTGTCCGCTTTGCTGTATCACCTGGTCGCCGGTGTGCGCCATCTGATCATGGACATGGGCATCGGTGAGACGCTGGAAGGCGGTAAGCTGGGCTCGAAAATCGTTATCGCCGTTTCCGTGGTGGTGATCGTGCTGGCAGGAGTTTGGATATGGTAACTAACGTCACGAACCTGTCGCGTTCGGGCCTCTATGACTGGATGGCACAGCGTGTGTCTGCGGTCGTTCTCGCGGCTTATTTCATTTTCCTGATCGGATACGTCGTCGCCAATCCAGGCCTCGGCTATGCCCAATGGCATGACCTGTTCTCACACAACGGCATGCGAATCTTCAGTCTGCTGGCCCTTGTGGCCCTGGGCGCTCACGCCTGGGTCGGCATGTGGACCATCGCGACCGACTACCTGACGCCGATGGCGCTGGGCAAGTCCGCGACCGCAGTCCGTTTTCTCTTTCAGGCAGTCTGCGGCATCGCGATGTTCGCTTACTTCGTCTGGGGTGTGCAGATTCTTTGGGGTATCTGATTCATGGCTAACATTCCAACTATTTCCTTTGACGCCATCATTATTGGTGGCGGCGGTGCCGGCATGCGCGCTGCGCTGCAGCTGGCCCAGGGCGGTCACAAGACTGCCGTGATCACCAAGGTGTTCCCGACCCGTTCCCACACCGTATCGGCCCAGGGTGGCATCACCTGCGCCATCGCTTCCGCCGACCCGAACGATGACTGGCGCTGGCACATGTACGATACCGTCAAGGGTTCCGACTACATCGGTGACCAGGACGCTATCGAATACATGTGTCAGGAAGGCCCGGCTGCGGTGTTCGAGCTGGACCACATGGGTCTGCCGTTCTCCCGTACCGAGCAAGGTCGTATCTACCAGCGTCCATTCGGCGGCCAGTCGAAGGATTACGGTAAAGGCGGGCAGGCTGCCCGTACCTGCGCCGCATCCGACCGTACCGGTCACGCGCTGCTGCACACGCTTTATCAGGGCAACCTGAAAGCCGGCACCACGTTCCTGAACGAGTACTACGCTGTCGATCTGGTGAAGAACGGCAAGGGCGAGTTCGTCGGCGTGATCGCCATCTGTATCGAAACCGGTGAAACCACCTACATCCGCGCCAAGGCTACTGTGCTGGCGACGGGCGGTGCAGGCCGTATCTACGCATCCACCACCAATGCCCTGATCAACACCGGTGACGGCGTTGGCATGGCGCTGCGTGCCGGCGTGCCAGTGCAAGACATCGAAATGTGGCAGTTCCACCCGACCGGCATCGCCGGCGCCGGTGTACTGGTAACCGAAGGTTGCCGTGGTGAAGGTGGTTACCTGATCAACAAGCACGGCGAGCGTTTCATGGAGCGTTATGCTCCCAACGCCAAGGACCTTGCCGGTCGTGACGTTGTGGCCCGTTCGATGGTTAAAGAGATCATCGCCGGCAACGGCTGTGGCCCGAACGGCGACCACGTACTGCTCAAGCTCGATCACCTGGGCGAAGAAGTGCTGCACAGCCGTCTGCCAGGTATCTGCGAGTTGTCCAAGACCTTCGCACACGTTGACCCGGTGGTTGCGCCGGTGCCGGTCGTTCCAACCTGCCACTATATGATGGGCGGCGTGCCTACCAACATTCATGGCCAGGCGATCACCCAGAACGCCGACGGCGTGGACGAAATCATCCACGGCCTGTTCGCGGTAGGCGAAGTGGCTTGCGTATCGGTACACGGTGCCAACCGTCTGGGCGGCAACTCGCTGCTCGACCTGGTGGTATTCGGCCGTGCGGCCGGCCTGCACCTGGAAAAAGCGTTGACCGACGGCATCGAATACGATGACGCCACCGACGCCAACATCGAAGCGGCCCTGTCGCGCCTGAACGCGCTGAACGAGCGCACCGATGGCGAAGACGTCGCTACCCTGCGTCGCGAGCTGCAAAGCTGCATGCAGAACTACTTCGGTGTGTTCCGTACCGGCGAATACATGCAGAAGGGCATCGCCCAGTTGGCGGATCTGCGCCAGCGCATCGGCAACGTCAAGATCAACGACAAGAGCCAGGCATTCAACACCGCTCGTATCGAAGCCCTTGAGCTGCAAAACCTGTTGGAAGTGGCTGAAGCGACGGCGATCGCCGCCGAGGTTCGTAAAGAATCCCGTGGTGCTCATGCCCGTGAAGACTTTGAAGACCGTGACGACGAAAACTGGTTGTGCCACACCCTGTACTTCCCGGGTGACAAGCGCGTAACCAAGCGTGCCGTGAACTTCTCGCCGAAGACTGTTCCGACGTTTGAACCGAAAATTCGGACTTACTAAGGGTGGCTGCCATGTTGAAAGTCAGTGTTTACCGCTACAACCCTGATCAGGACGCTGCGCCGTTCATGCAGGAATTCCAGGTCGATACCGGTGGTAAGGACCTGATGGTGCTGGACGTGCTGGCCCTGATCAAAGAGCAGGACGAGGGTTTCTCCTATCGTCGCTCTTGCCGTGAAGGTGTCTGCGGTTCCGATGGCATGAACATCAACGGCAAAAACGGTCTGGCGTGCATCACGCCGCTGTCGGCCGTGGTTAAAGGCAACAAGCTGATCGTTCGTCCACTGCCAGGTTTGCCGGTTATCCGTGACCTGGTTGTCGATATGAGCATCTTCTACAAGCAATACGAGAAAGTTAAGCCGTTCCTGCAGAACGACACGCCGGCTCCGGCCATCGAGCGTCTGCAGTCCCCTGAAGAGCGTGAAAAGCTCGACGGTCTGTACGAGTGCATCCTGTGCGCCTGCTGCTCGACCTCGTGCCCGTCCTTCTGGTGGAACCCGGACAAGTTCCTGGGTCCAGCCGCTCTGCTGCAAGCGTATCGCTTCCTGGCAGACAGCCGTGACACCAAGACATCCGAGCGTCTGGCTTCGCTGGATGACCCGTTCAGCGTATTCCGCTGCCGCGGGATCATGAACTGCGTCAACGTATGTCCCAAAGGCCTGAACCCGACTAAGGCCATTGGTCACATCCGCAACATGCTGCTGCAAAGCGGCGTGTAACCGGCGTTGTAACAAGGCAGGACCGTTGTGCCCGTAAATGCTGCGGCGCAGGCTTCAACCGGCGCCGTAGTTTTAACTTGAGCAGCGACTTACAAAGCCGCAGCTCTTATTTTGAAGAAATGAGACAAGCAGGGGCATTCGGGTTGGTACCCGAACTATCAGCGTGATCCTAAGTGGCTTGTTTTGGTCGCTGCACTTGGCCTTTTGCAAGCAAACTCGGTGTTTTCGCCGGTGGTGTCCCCAAATCGAGGGTGACCAAGCATGCAAGAAAGCGTGATGCAGCGCATGTGGAACAGCGGCTATCTTTCAGGTGGTAACGCTGCCTATGTGGAAGAGCTTTATGAGCTCTACCTGCACGACCCTAACGCTGTGCCAGAAGAATGGCGCACCAAATTTCAGACGTTGTCTTCAGACGGCAACGCTGCCACCGATGTATCGCACGCAACAATTCGCGATCAGTTCGTGCTGCTGGCCAAGAACCAGCGCCGCGCCCAACCGGTTTCCGCCGGCAGCGTGAGCAGTGAGCACGAGAAGAAGCAAGTTGAAGTACTGCGACTGATCCAGGCTTACCGGATGCGTGGCCACCAGGCGGCCCAGCTTGACCCGCTGGGGCTCTGGAAGCGTCCTGCACCGGCTGACCTGTCGATCAATCATTACGGCTTGACCAATGCCGATCTTGATACGACCTTCCGTGCCGGCGACCTGTTCATCGGCAAAGAGGAAGCGAGCCTACGCGAAATTCACGAAGCGTTGCAGCAGACATATTGCCGCACCATCGGCGCTGAATTCACGCACATCACTGATTCCGAGCAACGCCACTGGTTCCAGCATCGCCTCGAAGGCGTGCGTGGCCGTCCGGTGCTGTCCGCCGATGTACGCAGCCACCTGCTCGAACGCGTGACCGCTGCTGAAGGTCTGGAAAAATACCTGGGCACCAAATACCCGGGCACCAAGCGTTTCGGTCTGGAAGGCGGCGAAAGCCTGATTCCGATGCTCGACGAACTGATCCAGCGTTCCGGTTCCTACGGCACCAAGGAAGTCGTGATCGGCATGGCTCACCGTGGTCGCCTGAACGTGTTGGTCAACACCTTCGGCAAAAACCCGCGCGAGCTGTTCGACGAGTTCGAAGGCAAGAAAAAGGTCGAGCTGGGTTCCGGTGACGTCAAATACCACCAGGGCTTCTCGTCCAACGTCATGACCTCGGGCGGTGAAGTTCACCTGGCCATGGCGTTCAACCCCTCCCACCTGGAAATCGTTTCTCCAGTGGTCGAGGGTTCGGTGCGTGCTCGCCAGGACCGTCGCAACGACGCCACCGGTGAGAAAGTGCTGCCTATTTCCATCCACGGTGACGCGGCATTCGCCGGTCAAGGCGTGGTCCTGGAAACCTTCCAGATGTCGCAGACCCGTGGCTTCAAGACGGGCGGCACCGTACACATCGTCATCAACAACCAGGTAGGTTTCACCATCAGCAACCCGCTGGACGCGCGCTCTACCGAGTACGCCACCGACGTTGCCAAGATGATTCAGGCGCCGATTCTCCATGTAAATGGCGATGATCCGGAAGCCGTGCTGTTCGTGACCCAACTGGCCGTCGACTACCGCATGCAGTTCAAGCGTGACGTGGTGATCGACCTCGTGTGCTACCGCCGTCGCGGTCACAACGAAGCGGATGAGCCAAGCGGCACCCAGCCGTTGATGTACCAGCAGATCACCAAGCAGCGCACCACCCGTGAACTGTATGCCGAAAGCCTGACCAAGGCCGGCATCGTTGACGAAGCCCGTGTGCAGGCGAAGATCGACGAATACCGCAACGCGCTGGACAACGGCCTGCACGTGGTGAAAAGCCTGGTCAAGGAACCGAACAAAGAGCTGTTCGTCGACTGGCGTCCATACCTGGGTCACACCTGGACGGCGCGTCACGACACTTCGTTCGACCTCAAGACCCTGCAGGAACTGTCGGCCAAGCTGCTGGAAATTCCGGATGGCTTCGTCGTACAGCGCCAAGTGTCGAAGATCTACGAAGACCGTCAGAAGATGCAAGTCGGCGGCCTGCCGATCAACTGGGGTTACGCTGAAACCATGGCGTACGCGACCCTGGCGTTCGAAGGTCACCCAATCCGCATGACCGGCCAGGACATTGGCCGTGGTACGTTCTCGCACCGTCATGCTGTGTTGCACAACCAGAAAGACGCGGGCACCTACGTTCCGCTGCAGAACCTGTACGAAGGTCAGCCGCGTTTCGACCTGTACGACTCGTTCCTGTCGGAAGAAGCCGTGCTGGCGTTCGAATACGGTTACTCCACCACCACGCCGCAGGCGCTGGTGATCTGGGAAGCCCAGTTCGGCGACTTCGCCAACGGTGCCCAGGTGGTGATCGACCAGTTCATCACCAGCGGCGAGCACAAGTGGGGCCGCCTGTGCGGTCTGACCATGCTGCTGCCGCACGGTTATGAAGGGCAGGGTCCGGAGCACTCTTCGGCCCGTCTGGAGCGTTACCTGCAACTGTGCGCCGAGCACAACATTCAGGTATGCGTGCCGACGACCCCGGCGCAGATCTACCACTTGCTGCGTCGCCAGGTGATCCGTCCGCTGCGCAAGCCGTTGATCGTGCTGACGCCGAAATCGCTGTTGCGCCACAAGCTGGCCATTTCGACCCTGGAAGACCTCGCCGAAGGTTCGTTCCAGACCGTTATTCCAGAAATCGACACACTCGATCCGGCCAAGGTGACACGCCTGATCCTGTGCAGTGGCAAGGTCTACTACGACCTGCTGGAAAAACGCCGTGCCGAAGGCCGCGAAGACATCGCCATCGTGCGTATCGAGCAGCTTTACCCGTTCCCGGAAGATGACCTCATGGAGATCATCGCGCCTTACACCCAGCTCACGAATGTGGTGTGGTGTCAGGAAGAACCGATGAACCAGGGCGCCTGGTACAGCAGCCAGCATCATTTGCGTCGCAGTATCGGCAACCACAACCGGGCGCTGAACCTGGAGTATGCCGGTCGTGATGCTTCTGCTGCACCTGCGTGTGGTTATGCGTCGATGCACGCCGAGCAGCAGGAAAAACTGCTGCAAGATGCTTTCACTGTTTAACGCCTTCGCGCTGACTGAAACCGAATTTTAAGGACCCACAGATAATGGCTATCGAAATCAAAGCCCCGTCATTCCCGGAATCGGTTGCCGATGGCACCGTTGCCACCTGGCACAAGAAACCAGGCGAGGCCGTCAAGCGTGACGACCTGATCGTCGACATCGAGACTGACAAGGTCGTACTGGAAGTGTTGGCCGAAGCCGACGGCGTACTGGGCGCCATCGTTGCGCAAGAGGGCGATACCGTTCTCTCGAACCAGATACTGGGTTCGATCGAAGAGGGCGGCGCTGCCGCTCCGGCGCCTGCTGCCGCTGCTGCACCGGCTGCTGCACCTGCTGCTGCCGCACCGGCTGCCGCTGGCGAAGATCCAATCGCAGCCCCGGCTGCGCGTCAATTGGCCGAAGAAAACGGCATCAACCTGGCGTCCGTCAAGGGCACCGGTAAAGATGGCCGTGTGACCAAGGAAGACGTGGTTGCCGCTGTTGAAGCCAAGAAAAACGCACCTGCTGCAGCACCGGCCAAGGCTGCCGCTCCGGCCGCCGCTGCGCCAGTGTTCGCCGCCGGCGACCGCACCGAGAAGCGCGTGCCGATGACCCGTGTGCGTGCCACCGTGGCCAAGCGCCTGGTTGAAGCACAGTCGAACATGGCGATGCTGACCACCTTCAACGAAGTCGACATGACCGAAGTCATGGCCCTGCGTTCGAAGTACAAGGACCTGTTCGAGAAGAGCCACAACGGCGTGCGCCTGGGCTTCATGTCGTTCTTCGTGAAAGCGGCCACCGAGGCGCTGAAGCGCTACCCGGCAGTCAACGCTTCCATCGACGGCACCGATATCGTTTACCACGGCTATGCAGACGTCGGCGTTGCCGTGTCCAGCGACCGCGGCCTGGTGGTGCCGGTACTGCGTAACGCCGAACTGATGAGCCTGGCTGAAATCGAAGGCGGCATCGCCGGCTTCGGCAAGAAAGCCCGTGACGGCAAGCTGACCATCGACGAGATGACCGGTGGTACCTTCACCATCACCAACGGTGGTACCTTCGGTTCCATGATGTCGACGCCGATCGTCAACCCGCCGCAAGCCGCGATCCTGGGCATGCACAACATCCTCCAGCGTCCGATGGCCATCAACGGCCAGGTTGTGATCCGCCCGATGATGTACCTGGCGCTGTCGTACGATCACCGCCTGATCGATGGTAAAGAAGCCGTGACTTTCCTGGTGACCATCAAGAACCTGCTGGAAGACCCGGCTCGCTTGCTCCTGGATATCTGATTGGAGCAGCTTCAAGTTGCGAGCTGCAAGCTGCAAGTAAATGCAGTTTGGCTTGCAGCTTGAAGCTTGACGCTTGAAGCTAATAGAGGATCTATTTTCATGACACAGAAATTTGACGTCGTAGTGATTGGTGCCGGTCCTGGCGGCTATGTTGCCGCCATCAAGGCCGCACAATTGGGCCTCTCGACTGCTTGCATCGAAAAATACACCGACAAGGAAGACAAACTGGCACTGGGCGGTACCTGCCTGAACGTCGGTTGCATTCCTTCCAAGGCGCTGCTGGACAGCTCCTGGAAATTCCACGAAGCCCAGGACGGTTTCGCGATCCACGGCATCAACCATGCCGGCGTTACCATGGACGTGCCGGCGATGATCGGCCGCAAGGCCAACATCGTCAAAGGCCTGACCTCCGGCGTTGCCACCCTGTTCAAGGCCAACGGCGTCACTTCCCTGCAAGGTCACGGCAAATTGCTGGCCGGCAAGAAGGTTGAAATCACCAAGCCGGACGGTTCGGTCGAAGTCATCGAAGCCGAGAACGTGATCCTGGCCCCAGGCTCGCGTCCAATTGACATTCCACCGGCTCCCGTCGACCAGAACGTGATCGTTGATTCGACCGGCGCCCTGGAATTCCAGGCAGTGCCAAAGCGTCTGGGCGTGATCGGCGCCGGCGTTATCGGCCTGGAACTGGGTTCGGTCTGGTCCCGTCTGGGTTCCGAAGTCACCGTGCTGGAAGCCCTGGACACATTCCTGCTGGCTGCCGACACCGCCGTTTCCAAGGAAGCCTACAAGACCCTGACCAAACAGGGTCTGGACATCAAGCTGGGCGCCCGCGTGACCGGTTCCAAGGTCAACGGCGAAGAAGTCGTGGTGACCTACACCGATAAAGACGGCGAGCAGACCATCACCTTCGACAAGCTGATCGTGGCCGTAGGCCGTCGTCCGGTAA
Source organism: Pseudomonas sp. Leaf59 (assembly GCF_920984685.1). NCBI lineage: Bacteria > Pseudomonadati > Pseudomonadota > Gammaproteobacteria > Pseudomonadales > Pseudomonadaceae > Pseudomonas > Pseudomonas sp. Leaf59. The sequence continues at coordinate 72,811 of NZ_CAKLBR010000023.1, forward strand.
CCACCGACCTGCTGGCTTCCGACAGCGGCGTGAACATCGATGAGCGTGGTTTCATCCACGTTGACGATCATTGCGCCACCACCGTGCCTGGCGTTTACGCCATCGGCGACGTGGTACGCGGCATGATGCTGGCGCACAAGGCGTCCGAAGAAGGCATCATGGTTGTCGAGCGCATCAAGGGTCACAAAACCCAGATGAACTACGACCTGGTGCCATCGGTTATCTACACCCACCCGGAAATTGCATGGGTCGGCAAGAACGAACAGCAGTTGAAAGCTGAAGGCGTAGAAGTTAACGTCGGCACCTTCCCGTTTGCCGCTTCTGGCCGTGCCATGGCAGCCAACGACACCGGTGGTTTTGTCAAAGTCATCGCTGATGCCAAGACTGACCGCGTATTGGGCGTCCACGTGATTGGCCCGAGCGCTGCAGAACTGGTTCAGCAAGGCGCAATCGGTATGGAATTCGGCACCAGTGCCGAAGACCTGGGCATGATGGTCTTCTCCCATCCGACCCTGTCCGAAGCGTTGCACGAAGCAGCGTTGGCGGTGAATGGCGGCGCCATCCACATCGCCAACCGCAAGAAGCGCTAAGCGAGATAATAAGAAACCACGGCGGAGTTGCCCGTCGTGAGTCTTGCGCGCAAGGCTCACCGCGGAATATCCGCTGGACGCAGCCTTGTGCAGCTTTACGGGCCATGAGCCCCGCAGGTTGCGCAAGCAGCAGTCACAGGTGGCGCGGCACTCATAATGAGCGCAGCGCCGAATGCGCAGTACCTAACGAAGACGGTAAAAAGCATGAATCTTCACGAGTATCAGGGTAAGCAGCTGTTCGCTGAATACGGCCTGCCAGTATCCAAGGGCTACGCAGTAGACACCCCGGAAGCAGCAGCAGAAGCTTGCGACAAGATCGGCGGCACTGAATGGGTGGTCAAAGCCCAGGTCCACGCTGGTGGTCGCGGTAAAGCGGGCGGCGTCAAGCTGGTTCGCAGCAAAGAAGACGCCAAGGCCTTCGCACAGCAGTGGCTGGGCAAGCGTCTGGTGACTTACCAGACTGATGCCAATGGCCAGCCAGTCACCAAGATCCTGGTTGAATCGTGCACTGATATCGCTAAAGAGCTGTACCTGGGCGCTGTCGTTGACCGTTCGAGCCGTCGCATCGTGTTTATGGCTTCCACCGAAGGTGGCGTGGACATCGAAAAAATCGCTCACGAAACCCCAGAAAAAATTCTGAAAGCCACCATCGATCCACTGGTTGGCGCTCAGCCGTTCCAGGGTCGCGAGCTGGCTTTCCAGCTGGGCCTGGAAGGCAAGCAAGTTGCCCAGTTCGCCAAGATCTTCGTGGGTCTGGCCAAACTGTTCCAGGATCACGATCTGGCCCTGCTGGAAGTGAACCCGCTGGTGATCAAGGCTGACGGCGATCTGCACTGCCTGGACGCGAAGATCAACATCGACGCCAACGCCATGTACCGTCAGCCAAAGCTGAAGACTTTCCACGATCCGTCGCAGGACGATCCGCGCGAAGCGCACGCTGCCAAGTTCGAACTGAACTACGTAGCCCTGGAAGGTAACATCGGTTGCATGGTCAACGGTGCCGGTCTGGCCATGGGTACCATGGACATCGTCAACCTGCATGGCGGCAAACCAGCCAACTTCCTCGACGTAGGCGGCGGTGCCACCAAAGAACGCGTAACCGAAGCGTTCAAGATCATCCTGTCCGACTCCAACGTCGCCGCAGTATTGGTCAACATCTTCGGCGGCATCGTTCGTTGCGACATGATTGCCGAAGGCATCATCGGCGCAGTGAAAGAAGTCGGCGTTAAAATCCCGGTTGTTGTGCGCCTTGAAGGTAACAACGCTGAACTGGGCGCCAAAGTACTGGCAGAAAGCGGTTTGAACATCATCGCGGCTACCAGCCTGACCGACGCTGCTCAACAAGTTGTCAAAGCTGCGGAGGGCAAGTAATGAGCGTCCTGATCAATAAAGACACCAAAGTTATCTGCCAGGGTATTACCGGTTCGCAAGGTAGCTTCCACACCCAGCAAGCCATCGAATACGGCACCAAGATGGTTGGCGGCGTAACGCCAGGCAAAGGCGGCACCGAGCACCTGGGCCTGCCAGTGTTCAACACCGTGAAAGACGCTGTAGAAAAAACTGGCGCTACCGCCAGCGTGATCTACGTTCCTGCGCCTTTCTGCAAGGACTCCATCCTGGAAGCGGCATTCGGCGGCATCAAGCTGATCGTCTGCATCACCGAAGGCATTCCTACCCTGGACATGCTGGACGCCAAGGTTAAGTGCGACGAGCTGGGCGTAGTCCTGATCGGCCCTAACTGCCCAGGTGTGATCACCCCAGGCGAATGCAAGATCGGCATCATGCCAGGTCACATTCACTTGCCAGGTAAAGTCGGTATCGTTTCCCGTTCCGGCACCCTGACCTACGAAGCTGTGAAGCAGACCACTGACGCCGGTTTCGGTCAGTCGACTTGCGTCGGCATCGGCGGTGACCCGATCCCGGGTTCGAACTTCATCGACATCCTGAAGCTGTTCCAGGAAGACCCGAAGACCGAAGCGATCGTGATGATCGGTGAGATCGGCGGTTCGGCTGAAGAAGAAGCGGCGGCCTACATCAAGGCCCACGTGACCAAGCCGGTTGTTTCCTACATCGCTGGTGTGACTGCCCCTGCGGGCAAGCGCATGGGCCATGCGGGCGCAATCATCTCCGGCGGCAAAGGCACTGCAGACGAGAAATTCGCTGCACTGCAGGACGCAGGCGTTAAAACCGTGCGTTCGCTGGCAGATATCGGCAAGGCCCTGGCCGAGCTGACCGGTTGGGCTGTCAAGTAAGCCTCGCGCTTAACTGACGCTTCACCACACAAAGGCCACCTTCGGGTGGCCTTTGTGCGTTCTGGAAAGACCCATTTATCGAAATGTACTCGATCCAGGGTGGGAGGGGGCTTGCTCCCGATAGCGGTGTGCCTGTGACAGATACAGTGACTGACACACCGCTATCGGGAGCAAGCCCCCTCCCACCTGGACCGGTATCGCCAAATTAAGTGTGAAAACGCGACATTAAAATGTCGCTTATCGGACAGTGCGCCCCGCAACAGTGCGTTTGTCAGCCTATTTCTGTACCCTGACGGCCTCTTTATGCGCCCGCCTCCCAAAAGGAAGCCGCGCGCTGGACAGGTCGGCCCCCATCAGGGCCGGCAGCCTTTCCCTCATCCACAGGGAAGCCCTCTCTAAATTCCGATTCAGTAGTGTGGTATTTCCTCAAATGAAAGTGTTGAAAAGCCAGGATATCCTGGCGCTGGGCTTCATGACGTTTGCGCTGTTCGTGGGCGCCGGCAACATCATCTTCCCGCCTATCGTTGGTTTGCAGTCCGGGCCTCACGTCTGGATGGCGGCGCTGGGGTTCCTCATCACCGCAGTGGGTTTGCCGGTGGTCACCGTGATTGCCCTGGCCAAGGTCGGCGGCGGCATGGACGCATTGAGCAGTCCCATCGGCAAGATCGCCGGCGGCCTGCTCGCGGCAGCGGCGTACCTGGCGGTAGGCCCGCTGTTCGCCACTCCGCGTACTGCGACCGTGTCGTTTGAAGTCGGCCTGGCGCCGCTGACCGGCGAAAGCCCACTGGCGCTGTTCCTCTACAGCTCTGTGTATTTCCTTGTGGTGTTCTTCGTATCTTTGTATCCAGGGCGTCTGCTGGATACCGTCGGCCGTTTCCTTGCGCCATTGAAGATCATCGCGCTGGCGATCCTCGGCATTGCCGCGTTTGCCTTGCCAGCCGGTGAAGTGGGTGTCGCCACCCCGGAATATGTCGCCGCACCGTTCTCCCAGGGCTTTATCAACGGCTACCTGACCATGGACACCCTGGGTGCACTGGTGTTTGGTATCGTCATCGTCAACGCGATCCGCTCCCGCGGCGTCGAATCGCCCAAGCTGATTACCCGCTACGCGATCATCGCCGGGCTGATAGCCGGTGTCGGCCTGGCGCTGGTGTACATCAGCCTGTTCCGCCTGGGCTCGGGCAGCCATGCCGTGGCGGCGGGCGCCAGCAATGGCGCGGCCGTGCTGCATGCCTATGTGCAAAGCACTTTCGGCTCGCTGGGCAGCGGCTTTTTGGCTGTGCTGATCTCCCTGGCGTGCCTGGTGACGGCCGTGGGCCTGACCTGCGCGTGCGCCGAATACTTCAGCAAAGTCCTGCCGCTGTCCTATAAGACACTGGTGGTGATCCTGGCGCTGTTCTCGCTATTCGTGTCCAACCTGGGCCTGACCAAGCTGATTGCGTTCTCCATTCCGGTACTCACCGCCATCTACCCGCCGTGCATCGTGCTGGTGGCGCTGAGCTTCTGCAAAGACTTCTGGCAGGAGCAGGGCCGTATCGTCGGCCCGGTGATGCTGGTGTCGTTCATTTTTGGCGGCATCGACGCGCTCAAGGGGGCCGGCCTTGCCGATTGGATGCCCGCGCAGCTGACGCACCTGCCATTGAGCGAGCAGGGGTTGGCGTGGCTGGTGCCGTCGGTGATGACGCTGGTCGTGGCGGTGGTGGTGGATCGCATGCTTGGCAAGCGCAGCGAAGCGATCGCCTGACACGGCGACACGGTTGCACAGAAATGCCCCGTATCAATCGATACGGGGCATTTTTTTGCCTGCTTATCGGCAAGGTTCTAGAGTTGCAACGCGCTCAGTGTGGGAGCGGGCTTGCTCGCGCCCACATTTTGACTGTGTTGCCCATATTTTCTTGTTTATCAGGACCCCTATGTCGTTCATCGAAACCAACCAAGTCCATATGCTCGCCGCCCTCTGGTTCGTGCTGTGCTGGGGCGGGTACACCCGTTATGCCCTCTGGAAAGCACGCGATACCGCATGCCTGGCCAGTGTTTTGCACCTGTATCGCGAAGACTGGATGCGCCGCATGCTGCTGCGCGACAACCGCATTGCCGACGCCAGCGTGATCGGCAACCTGGAGCGCAACGCCTCGTTCTTCGCCTCCAGCACCTTGATCATCCTCGCCGGCATCCTCACCGTGCTGGGCGCCTCGGAGCGTGCCGTGTCGCTGCTGGCGGACATTCCCATGGTGCAGCAGGCGTCTCAGGGCATGTCGGAAATCAAGCTGCTGTGCCTGGCGCTGGTATTCGTCTACGCGTTTTTTACGTTCAGTTGGTGCATGCGCCAGTACAACTTCGCAGCGGTGCTGGTGGGGTCGGCGCCGATGATTGGTGAGCGCCAGGTGTCCGAACAGGAGCGCAAGGCATTTGCGCTACGGGCGGCGCGGGTCATCTCCATGGCCGCCAACCAGTTCAACTTCGGCCTGCGCGCTTATTACTTTGGCATGACCATGCTGGCGTGGTTTGTCAGCCCCTGGCTGTTCATGTTGATGAGTGCCGGGGTAGTGGTGGTGTTGTATCGCCGCGAGTTTCATTCCGATGTGCTGCAAGTGATGGTGTATACGCAGACGGACACGCCGCCGGAGGCGCTCAAGGACGCAGTCTAGTGTGGGGCACGTCGAATTTTAAAAACGCCGGACAAAGAAAAGCCCGCTATTGAAGCGGGCTCTCTTTTACAACCAGGCTACATCAGACCGCGGTATCAGGAACCGGTCGAAGGCGTGGCTTCTTTTGCAGCGGCTGCGTTCGATTCGGCCTGAGCTTTGGCAGCTTCGGCGTTTTCTTTTGCAGCGTCGTTCACTTTATCCTGAGCCTTCGCCATATCTTTCTGAGCTTGCTCAGAGTGCGAAGCGGCATCTTGTGCTTTGTCTTCGGATTTCTTGTCGCAGGCAGCGAGGCCAAGGGCAGCAGCCAACATCATGGAAACAGCTAAAGTCTTGCGCATGGGGTGTTTCTCCTTATTGAAGATATCTTCTGGCCTTTCGAGCCTGAGGGTTCAGCATTAGTTCCTTTTATTGCGCAGATATATAAACAAAGGCTGCCAAGGAACTTAAACCCGCACTGCCTGTTCCGCGGATTACTGAAAACAAGAGTCTAGACCAATGACCGGAAATTCACTGCTGGAGCGTGCGACACGCTTTGTTCACGCGTTGCGCCATTGCCAGATACTCGGCATTACCGTGCATGACGCCAACGACACGGGCATGACGCTGCGGCTGCCCTATGGGCCAGCTATCGTGGGCGATCCCGAGACCGGGATCATCCACGGTGGCGCGCTCACCTCCCTGATGGACACCACCTGCGGCATCGCCACCCTGTGCGTACTGCCCGAATTCGAGGTGTGCCCGACCCTCGACCTGCGCATCGACTATATGCACCCGGCCGCACCGCACCAGCCGGTCTATGGGTTTGCCCAGTGCTATCGGGTCACCGCCGATGTGATCTTCACCCGCGGCTTCGCCTACCAGGACGATCCGCAGCAACCCATCGCCCATGTGGTGGGCACGTTCATGCGCATGGGCAAGCTGCTCAAGGGCGCACAGGGCCTGAGCGCCACCCTCGACGGAGAGCAGGCATGACGCACCGCTTCCAGACCCGCCTCGAACAGGCCCACGTGCGCGGCGATTACGCGGCGCTGCTCGAACTGATCCCTTACGCCAAACTGATCGGCATCGAATGCACCCGCCAAGGCGATGAATTGCTGTTCCGGTTGCCGGCCAACAAGGACAACATTGGTAACCCTATATTGCCGGCGCTGCATGGCGGGGTGATTGCCGGCTTCATGGAGCTGTCGGCGGCGCTGCATTTGCTGGTGTCTACCGGCGCGCCGGGCCTGCCGAAAATCATCGATTTTTCCCTGGATTACCTGCGCGCCGGGCAGTTTCGCGACACCTACGCCACCTGTCAGGTATGGCGTCAGGGCCGGCGGGTGGCCAACGTTTCGGTCACCGCCTGGCAAAGCACGGTGGCAGAACCTATTGCCACGGCCCGTGCGCATTTCAAGATCGAGGCGCCTGGCGCCCCTTGAAATCCTCCCGTTAGCCCCCAACTTTGATGACAACCCGCCGCCAACCCTTTCGGGCGCGGCCATTGCCATCCAATTGGAGTTTGATGACCATGAGTGTGGAAACTCAAAAGGAAACCCTGGGCTTCCAGACCGAGGTGAAGCAACTGCTGCACCTCATGATCCATTCGCTGTATTCCAACAAGGAAATTTTCCTTCGCGAATTGATCTCGAACGCCTCTGACGCTGTCGACAAATTACGCTTCGAAGCCTTGTCCAAGCCTGAGTTGCTGGAAGGTGGCGCGGAGCTGAAAATCCGCGTGAGCTACGACAAGGACGCGAAGACCGTCACCCTCGAAGACAACGGTATCGGCATGAGCCGTGACGATGCGATTACCCACCTGGGAACCATCGCCAAATCCGGCACCGCCGATTTCATGAAGAACCTGTCGGGCGATCAGAAGAAGGATTCGCACCTGATCGGCCAGTTCGGTGTGGGCTTCTACTCGGCCTTCATCGTCGCCGACAAGGTTGAAGTGTTCAGCCGCCGTGCCGGTCTCCCGGCCAGCGAAGGCGTGCACTGGGCCTCCAAAGGCGAGGGCGAGTTTGAAATCGCCACGATCGACAAGGCCGACCGTGGTACCCGCATCGTGCTGCACCTCAAGTCCGGTGAAGACGAATTCGCCGATGGCTGGCGCCTGCGCAACATCATCAAGAAATACTCCGATCACATCGCATTGCCGATCGAGTTGCCCAAGGAACAGGCCGCGGCCGAAGGCGAAGAGAAGCCTGCCGAGGAATGGGAAACCGTCAACCGCGCCAGTGCCCTGTGGACCCGTCCGCGTACCGAGATCAAGGACGAGGAATACCAGGAGTTCTACAAGCACATCGGTCACGACTACGAGAACCCGCTGAGCTGGAGCCACAACAAGGTTGAAGGCAAGCTCGAATACAGCTCGCTGCTGTACGTACCGGCCCGCGCTCCGTTCGACCTGTACCAGCGCGAAGCCCCCAAGGGCCTGAAGCTCTACGTGCAGCGCGTGTTCGTGATGGACCAGGCGGAATCTTTCCTGCCGTTGTACCTGCGCTTCATCAAGGGCGTGGTCGACTCCAATGACCTGTCGCTGAACGTGTCGCGGGAAATCCTGCAGAAAGACCCGATCATCGACTCCATGAAGTCGGCGCTGACCAAGCGTGTCCTCGACATGCTGGAGAAACTGGCGAAGAACGAGCCTGAGCAATACAAGGGCTTCTGGAAAAACTTCGGTCAGGTCATGAAAGAAGGCCCGGCCGAAGACTTCGCCAACAAAGAGAAGATTGCCGGCCTGCTGCGCTTTGCTTCCACTCAGGGCGAAGACGGCGAGCAGGTTGTGTCGCTGGCCGACTACCTGGCGCGCGCCAAGGAAGGTCAGGACAAGATCTACTACCTGACCGGCGAAACCTACGCTCAGGTCAAGAACAGTCCGCACCTGGAAGTCTTCCGCAAGAAGGGCATCGAAGTGCTGCTGCTGACCGACCGTATCGATGAGTGGCTGATGAGCTACCTCACCGAGTTCGACGGCAAGTCGTTCGTCGACGTGGCCCGTGGTGATCTGGATCTGGGTAACCTCGACTCCGAAGAAGAGAAGAAGGAAGCCGAAGAAGTCGCCAAGTCCAAAGAGGGTCTGGTTGAGCGGATCAAGGCGTCCCTGGGCGAGGCCGTCAGCGAAGTGCGGGTTTCCCACCGCCTGACCGACTCGCCGGCGATCCTGGCCATCGGCGAGCAGGACCTGGGCATGCAGATGCGCCAGATCCTCGAAGCCAGCGGCCAGAAGGTTCCTGATTCCAAGCCGATTTTCGAATTCAACCCGGCGCACCCGCTGATCGAGAAACTCGATGGCGAGCAGAGCGAAGAGCGGTTTGGCGACCTGTCGCACATCCTCTTCGACCAGGCGGCGCTGGCCGCTGGCGACAGCCTGAAAGATCCGGCCGCCTACGTGCGTCGACTGAACAAGCTGTTGGTTGAACTGTCGGTTTAACACCGCTGCAGGAAAAACCCGCTTCGGCGGGTTTTTTCATTTAGTGCACCTCAACTGGAGTAAATGATGAGCCAAGTCACTGTGCGTTCCGTGGTCTATCAGATTGATGGCCAGTCTTATGAAAGCCGCCTGGCGTTCGACGCCAGCCACAAGGGGCCACTGCCGGGCCTGTTGATGGCGCCGAACTGGATGGGCGTGAGTGCGGGCGCCGAAGAGATCGCCAGGAGCGTCGCCGCCAAGGGCTACGTGGTGCTGATTGCCGACCTGTACGGACAAACCGTGCGTCCATCGAACGGCGATGAAGCTGGCGCAGCGATGATGCCGTTGAAGAACGACCGCCCGTTGCTCAACAAACGCATGCAGGTGGCGTTCGAGCAACTGCAAGGCCAGACCGAAGCGGCAGTGGATACCTCGAAGCTCGCGACCTTTGGTTTCTGTTTCGGCGGCTGCTGCTCCCTGGAGCTGGCGCGTACCGGCGCGCCATTGAAAGCCGCCGTGTCGTTCCATGGCACCCTCGACACGCCAAACCCTGCGGATGCGAAGCACATCAAGGGCTCGGTGCTGGTGCTGCACGGCGCCTCTGACCCGTTGGTGCCCAAGGAGCAATTGCCTGCGTTCGAGGATGAAATGAACGCGGCCGGCGTGGATTGGCAACTGCTGAGCTACGGCGGCGCGGTGCATTCCTTCACCGACCCGCACGCGAACGTGCCGGGCAAGATGATGTATGACGCGAAGACCTCCGCGCGCGCGTTTCAGTCCATGCATAACCTGCTGGATGAAGTGTTCAGGGGCTGATGCTTCGGCGTCTGTCCGGGCCTCATCGGGAGCAGGCTCCCTCCCACAGTCGGATCGGTGAACACGATCAAAATGTGGGAGGGGGCTTGCTCCCGATAGCTATCTGACAGGCAACCCTATTCCCCCTGACTCACCTCGATGGAGATCGCCCCGTGCCCTGGACTCGCCTGAGCCTCGCCCTGGTGCTCACCGCCGCCAGCCTTGCCGCACAGGCCCGCGACTATGCCTACAGCGACGCCCACCTGCATTACGTGGATTTCTTTCAGGAAACCGCCGGCATGGACAAGCTGCTCAAGGCCATGGCGGACAATCGCATCGAGCATGTGATGATTTCCGGCATTCCCGTGGCGAAAAAATGGCATGAAGACGAGCCCAAGCGTCCGCGCTATTACGCCGGTGACGATGCCGATGCCTACTGGTACAGCGCCACCGACGTGATCGTCGCGGCGGCGGTCAATAAACTCACGCCTGAACAGCGCCTGCGCTTTCATCCTTTCCTGTCCGGCTTCAACCCCAATGACAAGAATTCCGATGCGCATATCCAGCGCATGCTCGACCTCAACCCGGGCCTGTGGGAGGGCATCGGTGAAGTGTTCACCCGCCATGACGACCTGACAGCCCTGACGGCGGGGGACACCCCGCGTGCCAACAACGAAGCCATGACGCGCATCTACCACCTGGCGGCCGAAAACGATTTGCCGGTGATGCTGCATTCCAACATTACGTCAAAGCGCGAACGTAACCCGTTGTACCTGGCGGAGGTCGAGGAGCCGCTGCGCAATCACCCGCACACGCGGTTTATCTGGGCGCATGCCGGCACCAGCATGGAGATCCACCGTCATCAGGTGCAAATGGATTTTTTGCTGCCCACCTTGACGCGCATGCTGGAGGCCTACCCCAACCTCTACATCGACCTCTCCTGGAGCATGCTCACGCCTTATCTGCTGGACGAGGCGGGCAAGCCCAGGCCCGAGTGGGTAAAGCTGGTGGAGCGCTTCCCGGAGCGCTTCATGCTCGGCTCCGACGTAGTCGGGCGCTTCAACAAGCTGGGTAAGGAAATGCGCCGCTTTGATCCCTTCCTCGATGCGCTGCCCGAGGACGTGGCCCGCAAGGTTGCGCGGGACAATTTCCTGGCCGTGCTGCCCAAGACCTCTCGCTGAGCGCAGTATCCAATGTGGGAGGGAGCAAGGCCCCTGCCATATTTGATTTTTGTTATCTGGTGATCACCCACAAAAAAGCCCCGAACCAGTCGGGGCTTTTTTGTGGGGTCTGTCCCGTCCTGAATAAGGTTTACACCTTCTGACCTTTCTTCAGGAGGACTCAATGGATACGGGAAAAAGGCGCAGCCAACGCGATTACACGCTAGCTTTTAAATTGTCGGTCGTAGACCAAGTCG
>NZ_CAKLBR010000024.1:0-73317 GCF_920984685.1 Pseudomonas sp. Leaf59
CGGGCTGGTCTCGATACTGGATACGATAAACCGACTCAACCGCATAGCCTGAACCGCCGTATACGGAACCGTACGTACGGTGGTGTGAGAGGACGGCGGGAGTAATCCCGCCTCCTACTCGATCCTGCGAAAAAGTCAGGCCGGGTCTGACGATGGCGCAATGCCAGAAACCACTGAACCCTCGCCGACGCCCAAGGTCGATTAGCTACACGGCTCGCACGAGCCGATTTTCTGGAGCTGACCCATGGATATCATTCGCATCATCATCGCCATTCTACTGCCGCCACTGGGTGTGTTCCTGCAAGTAGGTTTCGGCGGCGCGTTCTGGCTGAACATCCTGTTGACCCTGTGCGGTTACTTCCCCGGCATCATCCATGCGGTGTACATCATCGCCAAGCGTTAAGGCCTGTCTGTTGCGCTGAAGGTCAAATGCAGGAGGGGCTTGCTTCCGATGGCAGTGGAGCAGTCACTGATAGGTTGACTGAGCCACCGCCATCGGGAGCAAGCCCCCTCTCACATTTTCAGACCTCATGGTGTTCCTTCAGCCTTTTGCGATCAGCCGTGAATTGCGCTCATTGCGAAACGCCAGTTGTTCGATGGTCTGAGTGGCGTGCTCGGCTTCTTCCCTTGCCTGCAGGATGATGCCGTGGTGCTCGGACTTGCTGCACACCGGGTCGGCATTGCTGGCATCCCCCGTCAGCATGAACGCCTGGCAGCGGCAGCCGCCGAAGTCCTTTTCCTTTTCATCGCATGAACGGCACGGCTCGGGCATCCAGTCATAGCCGCGAAAACGATTGAAGCCGAACGAGTCATACCAGATGTGCTGCATGCTGTGGTCGCGCACATTGGGGAATTGCACCGGCATTTGCCTCGCGCCATGGCAGGGCAGGGCAGTGCCGTCCGGTGTGACGGTCAGGAAGATGCTGCCCCAGCCGTTCATGCAGGCCTTGGGGCGCTCCTCGTAATAATCCGGCGTCACAAAGATCAGCTTGCAGGGATGGCCCTCGGCTTCGAGCCTGGCGCGGTATTCATTGGTGATACGCTCGGCGCGCACCAGTTGCTCTCGGGTCGGCAGCAGTCCCACCCGATTGAGCTGCGCCCAGCCATAGAACTGGCAGGTGGCGAGCTCAACGAAGTCCGCCTCCAGCGCAATGCACAGCTCGATGATACGGTCGATCTTGTCGATGTTGTGCCGATGGGTGACGAAGTTCAGCACCATCGGATAGCCGTGGGCCTTTACGGCGCGGGCCATTTCCAGCTTTTGCGCAAAGGCTTTTTTCGAGCCGGCCAACAGGTTGTTCACCTGCTCGTCGCTGGCCTGGAAGCTGATCTGGATATGGTCCAGGCCGGCTTTCTTGAAGTCGCTGATCTTCTGTTCGGTGAGGCCGATGCCGGAGGTGATCAGGTTGGTGTAGAACCCAAGCTTGCGCGCCTCGCTGATCAGTTCGGCGAGGTCCTGGCGCACCAGCGGTTCACCGCCGGAAAAGCCCAACTGCGCGGCACCCATCTCGCGCGCCTCGCGAAATACCTTTATCCACTGCTCGGTAGTCAGTTCCTTGCCCTGCTCGGCAAAATCCAATGGGTTGGAGCAGTACGGGCACTGCAACGGGCAGCGGTAGGTCAACTCGGCGAGCAGCCATAGGGGCAGGCCGACAGGCGGTTTTTCAGGCAAGTTCGATCCAGTGCTCAGCACGGGCGACCTCCATGAATTGCTCGATGTCTTCACCGAGTTCAGGCACGCCGGGAAATTGCCGGTCCAGTTCGGCGATGATGGCTGTCACATCACGCTCGCCATCAATCAAGCCGCCAATCAGCGCGGCGCTTTCGTTGAGCTTGATCATGCCTTCCGGGTACAGCAGCACATGGCCTTTTTGCGCAGGCTCGTACTGGTAGCGATAGCCCTGGCGCCACACGGGTTTTTTGCTGCGATCAAAACTCATAGGGTGATCCCTTTATGCCAGACCCGCTGCGCGGTCACGCTGTGATACGGCGGGCGTTTGAGTTCGTAGGCCATGCTCATGGCGTCGAGCATGCTCCACAGAATGTCCAGTTTGAACTGCAGGATTTCCAGCATGCGTTCCTGGCCTGCACGGGTGGTGTAGTGCTGCAGCGTGATCGCCAGACCGTGCTCCACATCGCGGCGCGCCTGGCCCAGGCGGGTACGGAAATACTCATAGCCGGCCGGGTCGATCCACGGGTAATGCTGGGGCCAACTGTCGAGGCGCGACTGGTGGATCTGCGGCGCGAACAGCTCGGTCAGCGAGCTGCTGGCGGCTTCCTGCCAACTGGCGCGACGAGCGAAGTTGACGTAGGCGTCCACCGCGAAGCGCACGCCGGGCAGCACCAGTTCCTGGGAGCGCAACTGGTCGGGGTCCAGGCCAACGGCTTGACCCAGGCGCAGCCAGGCTTCGATGCCGCCGTCTTCACCCGGCGCACCGTCGTGGTCGAGCAGGCGCTGGATCCACTCGCGGCGGATTTCGCGGTCGGGGCAGTTGGCCAGGATTGCGGCGTCTTTCAGGGGAATGTTCACCTGATAGTAGAAGCGGTTGGCGACCCAGCCCTGAATTTGCTCGCGGCTGGCGCGACCTTCGTACATCGCCACGTGGTAAGGGTGATGGATATGGTAGAAGTCACCCTTGGCGCGCAGGGCTGCTTCGAATTCGGCGGTGGTCAGGGCTGTGTCAGTCATTTCGATAGCTCCTACAATTCAATGCTCATGCCGTCGTAAGCCACTTCGACATTGCGCCGCACCAGTTCCGCGCGCTCGGGGGAGTCCTCATCGAGGATCGGATTGGTGTTGTTGATGTGGATCAGCACCTTGCGCTGCTCGGGCAATTGTTCCAGCACTTCCAGCATGCCGCCGGGTCCGTTCTGCGCCAGGTGGCCCATCTCGCGACCGGTGCGCGTGCCGACGCCGCGGCGCTGCATCTCATCGTCGTCCCACATCGTGCCGTCCACCAGCAGGCAGTCGCTGCCGGCCATGATCTGCAGCAACGGCGCGTCGACCTTGCCCAGGCCTGGGGCGTAGAACAGCTTGCCGCCAGTGCGCAGGTCTTCGACGATCAGGCCGATGTTGTCGCCCGGATGCGGGTCGAAGCGATGTGGCGAATAGGGCGGTGCGGCGCTACGCAGCGGCAGTGGGGTAAAGCGCAGATTGGGGCAGGCCGGGATGGTGAAACTGGCGTCCAGTTCGATGCGGTTCCAGGCCAGGCCGCCGTTCCAGTGGGTAAGCATGGTGAACAGCGGGAAACCGGTGCTCAGGTCTTCATGGACCATGTCGGTGCACCACACCTGGTGCGGGCAACCTTCGCGCAGGCTCAGCAGGCCGGTGGTGTGGTCGATCTGGCTGTCCATCAGGATGATTGCGCTGATGCCGGTATCCCGCAGGGCGCGGCCGGGTTGCATCGGCGCAAAGCCTTGCAACTGCGCGCGAATATCCGGTGAGGCGTTGCACAGTACCCAATTCACACCGTCGTCGGAGATTGCAATGGATGACTGAGTACGCGCGTGGGCGCGCAGGCTGCCGTCGCGAAAACCTGCGCAGTTCACGCAGTTGCAGTTCCACTGCGGAAAACCACCGCCAGCGGCGGAACCTAGAATCTGGACAAACATGGCCGCTCCATCAAGCAAAGCTCAAAACAAAAACGCCCCGGGCGAACCGAGGCGTTGTATTACCCAGCGGATTAACGGCTGGCGAAGTACATGGTGACTTCGAAACCAATGCGCAGATCAGTGTAAGCAGGTTTGGACCAGGTCATGTTCTTACTCCTACGTAGGGATGGGATGTGTAATACATATAGTCCATCTCCTGTCGGAGATGTTCAGATGTGTGCGTGTGAATGTTACGCAATTCTTTTCAAGTTAGCGCTGTCTTGATGGAAAAAGCCTTTTGCAAAGGCAGCAATGATCGCTGTTCAGTTGATCATACGTGGGCCATTGGCCACATAGCGCCAGCCGCCCGCTGCAGTTTGCAACTGCCGGGCGGCGTGCAGCAAGTCGCCCCGGGTGCACGCCAGAATGCGTTGTTGCAGTTGCTGCAAGTAATCCGACGGGTGGCCTGCCAGATGCGCGTGCCAGAGCAGTTCGGCAGCTTGCGCAACGGGCAGCGCCTCGCGGGCAAACTGTTCGGCCAAGGGCCGGTTGCCCAACTCGTCGCTGCGCTCGATCAAGGCCGGCAGCTGCTGCAGGAAGCTGTGCAGGTGCTCGACGATGTCTTCCAATGACGCCGTGGGCGATTGCACACCCAACAGCAGTCCGGTTTGTCCGTTGATCTGTCGGACGCCGCTGAAGATCGCGTAGCCCAATTGCAGCTCGACGCGCAGGCGTTGGTAGAAGGGGGCTTGCAGCAGATGACCGAGCAGGCGCCAGGCCGCTTCATCGGCCAGAGATCCGCTCGGTGTGGGGCAGAACAGCAGCAGGGCGGCTTCGCTCGTGTCGGTTTTTACTGCGTGCCAAACGTGTTGGCCGGCAAGATCTGCAACGTCGTGACCAATAATCGCGGGTTGTCCAGGCAAGCGCGCGGCGGCCGCTTTGATCGCGGTCTCGCACGTGGCTGTCAGCCCTATGCCCAAGCCTTGCCAGCGGGCGTCGGACCAGGACGCTGGCGTCTCATCAGCGCCGGTCGCGTTGGCACAGCAGTCAGGCAGTGCCTTGAGCAGTGCCCGAATGGCGATCATCGGCACCGGCGCGGGAGCTGGCGCTTGCGGCTGTTTCAGCGCATGGGCCAAGGCTTCGAGCACCGCAGGCATTGGCTGTTGAAGACCGATCATCCTCACACGCCAGTCATTGCCCATAGCCTCGAAGGATAATTCGACACCGGCCTGACCGGCATTTTCGCGCAATGCCTGCAGCGTACTGTCCAGTTCGGGGGCGGGCGCGTTGAAGCGCCACTGCAGATACAGCGCGCCTTCATCACTGTCATCGGCCAGCGCATGGCTGAACGTCAGCGCCGATGCGTCCTTGCGGCCCCGTGAACGGTCCTGGGCAAAGGTGCGTAACCCGCGATGGGCGCTGGTCTGGCCGCGAATCAGGCCTGCGCGCTCTTCCTTGACAGGGGGGCGCAGGAAGGGATTGTTGGGAGCAGGCTGCCACCCGTGTTGGGACACGGGCAGGTGCAATGAGTCGAGCATGGCCTTGAGTGCTGCGACCGCAGGTTCCGACAGTGCTTCGCTGTGATTGCGGGCCAGCGCCAGTGCGCCCTGGGTCTGCTGCTGACGAGCGGCCAGCAGGGCGAACTCTTCGCGCAGGGAGGTCCAGTCACTGTGGGCAAAAAAGCTCAGCCAGTCGTACAGCAGTGTCTCGATCTGCGCTGTTTCTTGAGTCTCGACGGTGAAGTCGATAACCAGCAGCGCCTGCCCCGCAAAGTCGTACGGCACTGAGGCGTGCAGCGAGGTGGCCAGTTGCTGCGTTTTCAGTTCAGCCAGCAGCCCGCCCGGTGCCGAAGCGTTGAGCCAGGTACACAGAAATTCCAGGGCTTCGCGAGGGGCTTCGCAGCAAATGACCTGATGCAAGTGATTGCCGTCCAGGTGTTGATAGCTCTGCGCCTGGCCGGGCATCAAAGGCGGCGGCAAGGTTTGCGGGTGCAGGGGGCCTGAAGCCAGGGCGTCACTGAAGCGTTGCGCCAACGCCTCCAGTTCTGCCAACGGCTGTGGGCCTGCAAGGCTCAAGGTCATCTGCCCGCTTTGATAAAAGTGCTCATGGAAGGCCCGCAAGGCCTGTTGAAACGCCTGGCTTTCCACCGGCAGGCTGTCGCGATTGCCTGCGTGAAAACCCCGCAACGGATGATCGGCCGCCAGGCCCTGCAAAAGCGCCACTTGCTGTTGCGCCGCTGCATCCTGGGACCAGGCGATAAACTCTGCGTGCAGCACTTCCCGTTCGCGCAGTTGGTCTTCGCTTGTCAGCCGAGGGTGGGTCAGCATGTCTGCCAGCCGTTCCAACCCATCGGCAAAGGTCGAGACCGGTAGCTCAAAGAAGAAGTCGGTGGCGCGCTCGCGGGTGCTGGCATTGACCTGACCACCATGACGCTGCACGTAGGCCATCAGCCCATCGCTTGCAGGAAAACGCTCTGTCCCCAGGAACAACAAATGCTCAAGAAAATGCGCCAGACCAGGCCAGGCCAACGGCACATCATGGCTACCGGCAGCCACGCGCAAGGCTGCAGCGCAACGCTTCAAACGCGGCGCATGGCGCAACGAGACGCGCAGGCCGTTGGCCAAGGTCAGGTGGATGGGATGAGATTGGGCCGGCGCAGGCATGGGCACTTCCGAAGCGAGGGAAGTGCCTATGCTAACAAACCCGCTGGATCAGGGCTTGTGCAGCGCGCCGTACAGTTCCGGGCGGCGGTCTTGCAGATAGTGGTTGGCGGTGCGGGCAGCGAGGATCGATTGGCGATCCAGCGCCGCGACGATCAAGGCTTCGTCCAATCCCGCCTGGGCGACGCGCTGACCGTCCGGCGCGGCGATGCTGCTTTGCCCGCAATACTGGATCTCGCCTTCATGCCCGCAATAATTGGCGTAGGCCACGTAGCACTGGTTCTCGAAGGCGCGCGCCCGCACGGTGACGTCAGCCACAAAGTCGAACGGCACCATGTTGGCCGTGGGCACCAGGATCAGCTCGGCACCGGCCAGGGCCAGGCGCCGGGTGTTCTCCGGGAACTCCAGGTCATAGCAAATCAGCAGCCCCAGCTTCCAGCCGTTGAGTTCCACCAGCGGAAAATCATCGCCGCCGGCGCTGAACATCGAACGGTCGAGGTCGCCGAACAGGTGTGTCTTGCGGTAATTGCACAGGCGTTGACCTTGCGCGTCGATCAACTGCACGGCGTTATAGACCTGGCCATCTTCGGCGCGCTCCGGATAGCCGTACACAATCGCCAAGCCGGCGTTTCGCGCAATCTCGGCGATGGCCAGGGCAGAATTCCCGTCCTGCGCCTCGGCCAAGGCACCTGCTGCTTCGAGGCCAATGTTGTAGCCGCTGAGAAACATCTCCGGCAGCACCAGCACATCGGCGCCGGCCGCCTCTTGCGCCACCTGGTGCAGGCGCTTGAGGTTGCCGGCCACGTCCAGCGGCAGCGGCGGGCATTGATACAGGGCGACACGCATGACGCAGCTCCTTGAGTCGGGCAGTTATTCAGGCAGGGCAATCGGCCCGATTTCATCGAACACGTCACCCGGCCCCGGGTTCTCGGCGTGAGTGCTGCCACCAAAGTGATTCATGATGCCCCACACCGCGTTGAGGGAAGTTTGCACCGCGCCTTCGACCCACGCAGGCGTCCAGGACACATCGTCGCCGGCAATGAAAATCCCACGCTGCTCGGCGGGCATGTCCTTCTGCATGAAGTGCGCGTACATCCGCTGGTTGTAGCGATAGTGGCCGGGCAATGCGCCCTTGAAGGCGCCGAGGAAATGCGGGTCGGCTTCCCAGGACACGGTGATCGGATCGCCGATGATGCGCGCCTTGATGTCGACTTTCGGGTAAATCTTGTTCAGGGCGTCCAGCGCCAGTTTCACCCGTTTATCGATGGGCTGCGGCAGCATTTTCAGCGCGTCGCTCATCCACGAGTACGACAGGCAGATGACGCCCGGCTTGTCGTCGCCATTGTCGAACAGGTAAGTGCCACGGGTCAGGCGGTCGGTGAGGGTCATGCTCATCAGGTCGCGGCCGGTTTCCGGGTCCTTGTCCTTCCAGAACGGGCGGTCGACCATCACGAAGGTTTTCGACGACTGCATATAGCGCGTGCGGTCCAGAGCCATCCACATCTTTTGCGAGAACAGGGTTTCGTCGCATTCGATCTGTGTGGTCAGCAGCCAGCTCTGGCAGGTGGTGAGCACCGCAGCGTATTCGCGGGTGTCGCCGTAATTGTCGGTGACCGCGAAACGGCCACCCGCCGCATGGGCAATGCGCTTGACCCCGGCCCGTGGCGCGCCGCAGTGCAATGAGCTGAGGCTGGTGCCGGCCGGCCAGTGGGCGCAACGCTCCGGCACATGGCGCCAGATGCCCATGGGCACCTGCGCCACGCCGCCAACCACCAGGTGCTGGTGATCGTCGCAGTTGGTCATCACCACGCGAAAGATCTCCAGCATCGAGTTGGGGAAGTCCGAGTCCCAGCCGCCGGTGCCGAAACCCACCTGGCCAAACACTTCGCGATGGTGGAACGACAACTTGGCGAACGCCTTCGAGGTGGCCACGAAGTCGTAGAAAGTGCGGTCGTCCCACAGAGGCACCAGCTTGTTCCACAGCGCTTTCAGACGCGGCACATCGCGGTCGCGGATAGCCTGCTGGATATCGCCGAACTGCGAACCGGCCTCCAGCGCATCGGCCCAGGCGTCGGCCACTTCCTGGAACAGCGCCGGCAAGTCCGAGAGTTTCTGCGCGTAGTGAGTCTCGCCTTCCAGATCAATCACCGTGCTGCCGGAGGCCGGCGTCAGCGGGTTGGGAAACGGTTTGGTTTCCAGCCCCAGCTTGTCCACATAGTGATAGAACGCCGTGGACGACACCGGAAACCGCATGCCGCCCAGCTCTGCAATGATGCCCTCGGCGCCTTCGAACGCCTGGGAGCGCAAACGGCCGCCCATTTTCGAGGCTTCGTACACCACCGGCTTCAGACCCAGCTTCATCAGCTCATAGGCCGCGACCAGCCCGGCAATCCCCGCGCCGACAATCGCCACCTCGGCGCCGTGATTGGCAGCAGGAATGCTGCCCAGGCCCGCCGGGTGCTCAATCCAGTCATCAAAGGCAAACGGAAAATCCGGGCCGAAGATAGTGATCGGTTTTTTACCGTCGGCAGGGTGGCGAATGGTCTTGCTGAGGGTGCTGGACGGAATGCTCATGGCTGACCTTGTTGACGACTCGACGGGAAGCGACCCGCTGAGTATAGGAAAAGATGGCAGCCAGTTTAGGGAGTGCAGAGGTCATTAATAAGACGCAATGTGTCGTCATATTGAGCTGGTTTTAGTCAATATGACGAGTCGATCGATCAGATTGGTTGTGCGCGATCCAGTTTGTTGCTGAGGATGATCGACGTGGTGGTTTTTTCAACGCCGTCGACACTGCCGATCTGATCGAGCAGTTGGTCGAGTTGCTCGGGCGAATCGGTGCGCAGCCAGGCCACATAATCGAATTCGCCGCTCACCGCGCAGAGTTGCTGCACCTGAGCCATGGCGCTGAGTTTGCGCAGCACTTCCTTGCCGGAGCGTGGTTGTACGGTGATGCCTACATATGCCTGCAGACCCCCATCGGCGACACGTTGACTGAGGCGAACGCCGTAACCGGTGATCACCTGGGTTTTCTCCAGCCGCGCCAGGCGAGAGGTGACCGTAGTGCGCGCGATGCCGAGCTGCCGAGCGAGCATGGCCACGCTTTCGCGGGCGTTCAGTTGCAGCGCAGCGATGAGTTGGCGGTCGATTTCGTCTAGGGTGGCCAAGGGGGCTCCGGGATGGGGGGCGGTTGGTGGCATGTTACAGGCTTGTGCGGGGATGTCAGCGAGGAGGGGTGGACACTCTTTGGACTCATTGGCATTTACGGCGGAAATTTGCGCTGAAAATCCAGAGGTCAAGAACGACAAAAGCCGCGCAGTGCGCGGCTTTGAGTATGGTGGGGCCAGTAGGACTCGAACCTACGACCAAGGGATTATGAGTGTGTAAGCAAAGCCAAGTATCTACAGAAATTGTACATAGGCTAGCGTAGGTACAACAAGCCCAAAGCAACGGAGATAAAGGAGTTTACCGAAGGTTAACGAAATGTATCAGAACTGCTCTGTGTACTGATACTGTACCTCTTGGTAAGGACGCTGGAGAGGTCGCCATCCGACAGAGGGGCGCCTTTATGCGGTATTGACATGGAGAATTAGCGATGGATCAGACGGTAACTGTCAAGAATCTCAAGCGATTGTTTGATGAAGACCAGAAAAAAGGCGGCAGCCTTGAGCAGAAATTTTTCCCCGATGCCTTCGCTTTAAAGCGAAAGATAGCTTTTATAAAAAGATACTATAAATTCCTTAGGTCGAGACTTAAAAAAGCATTAATCACTGAAGAAATCTTTTTGGCACGGCATAGCCGTTTGCGTATGGTTTTAGACGCTAGGCGGGAAAAATATGATGTGGTTATAACTGATTTGTTGTCTTCAATTGCTGAGCTAATTAATAAGAAAGATTTTAGGCTTGCTGTTCATGCTCTTCCTGAATTGGTAAATGGTAAGCAGGTGTATAGTGTTGGCAGCACTATCGAGAGTATATTAGCTGCTAGGCATCTTCAAAAAATCCTTAAAGAGTTATACGGTATACGGTTGGCAGGTAGAGATCTGATTGTGAATCAGATTAAAAGCTTGGTTTTTGATGGCTTTCCAAAGTATGTAATTAAAGCAGATATAAGCGCCTTCTACGAATCGGTCGATCATAAGTTGCTTCTGGAGCAGTTACACGGATCTACAAAACTGTCGGTTTTGGTTAAGCGGCTTATTACTCGGGCAGTTAAAGATTATGTTTCTCTGTCTGGTTCTGAAAAAGGATTACCTCGAGGTATCGGAATTAGCGCGTACTTAGCTGAAATATACCTAGCGAAGGTTGATCAGGATCTAAGGCAGTCTAGCGATCTCGTGTACTACTCAAGATATGTCGATGATATGTTTCTTGTATATGCCCCGAGAAGGGCAGAGTGCACTGTCAGTTATCTTTCAGAATTGAAAGGTATTCTTGGCAGGAAGGGATTAGTTGTTAATAGTAAAACCGATGAGATTTCGTTTCTTACCGAGCAAAAAGGTAGCTTTGAGTATCTTGGGTATGCATTCAAAGTCGACGGTGCCAGTAAAAAGGTGACGCTAAGTCATAAGAAATGTGAAAAATATCGTGCGAGAGTCAAGAAAAGCTTTGATGAGTATAAGGCTAAGCAAGCGTGGATGAGAGACAAATCTTCGAAAGACCTGATTGCTAGAATTGGATTTTTAACATCCAATACCAGGCTGTTTAATCGCAAGAGTAATGCTTTTATTGGCGTGTATTTCGGAATTAAATTTATAAATGACACAAAGCAACTCATTGGTTTAGATCACTTTTTAAAACATCAGATTGGAATGCTCGATGATGAGCGTTTAAAGAGGCGGCTCAGTCACTACTCATTTGAGCTCGGCTTTAATAACAAGATTTTTAGAGAGTTTGATCCTAGAACTTTATCCGAGATGTCTCGGGGGTGGCTACATGGCTAAGAAAGCATTATCAATAAACTTTCCTGTAGAGCGAGCTGTCTTGTCCGATGTTTTACCTTTTGAGGTTCCAATAGTATTTTCGAATCGGCATTTCTATAAGTTTCTGTGTGAGCACGGTGTTAAGTATAGTAATTTTACATTCAGTTGGTTTGCTAAAGATGATGCGTTGGATGAGTTGGTTAAACTAGTTGTGGGTGTCTCTATTGAAAAAGAGATTTCCCGAGTAGATAGGTCGGGCGTGCTATATTCCACCATGGTGTTAGAGAAGAGAGAGATTTCCTCTATACCGTTTGCATTTTCCATTTCGCATAAGGAAGATCAGCTCAGGCATTTATCTTTAATACATCCTCGTGCGCAAATGTTAGTGGTCGATTTTTATGATGAGTTCAAAGATCTAATAATATATTTTTCGGGCAGGAGCGAATACAGCTTGCGCATGCCCAGGCGTGTGGCGGGCTGCACTTACATTGATGCTAGAGCGTTAATTGAAAAAAGAGAAACTAGCGATTCGGTTGTTGAGCTCGAAGGTGATGACTATGAGAATTTAAAATCTTTTTTTGTGTATGAGCGATTCAGCAATGTATTTAAATTTTATGAGTCTATAGAGCATTTAGAGGGCGAAAGAGAGTTTAGAAATCTGGCTAAGCTGGATGTTGCATCGTGCTTTGATCGTATATATACGCACTCGATTGCTTGGGCGATTTATAAAAAAGAATACGCAAAAAATAATCTCGGGGCGTTGCCCGAAACGTTTCCAGGCCGATTTGATTGGTTGATGCAGAAACTAAACTATAACGAGACTAACGGTATAGTCATTGGGCCGGAGGTTTCTAGAGTTTTTGCTGAAGTAATCTTCCAAGCTGTCGATGTTGACGTGTCTAGAGCTCTTGAGGAAAAAGGATACTTCAACGGGAAACAATATCGCATATATAGATATGTTGACGATTTTTTTGTTTTTTATAATGACGAAAATGTTTTTGTTGATATCAAGTCGTGCCTTCAGGAGTCGCTGAAACTATACAAGCTCTCGTTGAATAAAAACAAAGAGGAAGTTTTAGCAAGGCCAATTATAACGTCAATATCTATCGCGAAAAAACGAATATCAGACTTGTTTAATGAAAAGCTTTGCTATGATCTTGAACGTTTCGACAAGGATGGTGTTGAAACCTTTAAAGGCTCGATAAATATCAACCAGTTCGGTCTGATAACTGATTTCAAATCAATTCTATCAATCTCTTCCGTAGAATATAAAGATGTTTTGAATTATTCGCTTTCGATCGTTGATAAAAAAGTGTCGCGAATTATTTTTGATTACGAGCGGCTAGATCCTGATCATGCCTCTCCTAAACAATTGGCGTGCTCTGTAGAGGCTATCATCGGTTTTCTGTTTTTTATTTATTCGGTTTCTCCGAAAGTTAATACCACCATTAAGCTTTGTCGGATAATGCAAAGGGTTATTACCTTCGTAAGTAAGCATGAAGTAGGTAAGGAGCATTGTGCGTCTATATATCGACAGATTTTCGATTGTTGCTGTAGTGTGCTCGATCAGGCAGCTAATACTAAGAATGTGCCCATTGAAACGCTTTATCTGCTTGTGTTGATGCGGCAGTTGGGTACTTCATATTGGTTGGATGAAAAAACTCTTGGTAAGTATTTTAATGTAGTGACTATCGGTGATAGAAGAGAGTTCGGTGCCGAGTTGAGTTACTTTTCGATTACTACTATGTTTTTCTATATCTCAGATAAGGTGAGATATTCCAACTTGAAGAAATTATTGATTCTTCACGTTCAGAATAAATTCGATGATCGCAAAAATAATTTGCCTGGTGACACAGAGATGTTGCACCTATCCTTAGATATACTGTCTTGTCCATTCGTTGAAAATGACTTAAAGCGAAAAATATTGGCTCTCTACGGGGTATCTGGCCAGAATTTCAGAAAGATCGCTGGCTTCAACGATTTTTGGTTTACTAAATGGAAAGATTTCGATTTTTCCAGAGAACTGGACGCTAAGATTAGTCAAGAGGTATACTGACATCGATGCATCATGCGCCTTAAAGGCTGTTTGCAGTCGCACACACCAGCATCATTGGCGGTCCGTCCTACGCATGGAGGTCTGCCATCGGACGGTCCGCATGAGCCGCTCGGTCAAGGTCCCTCTGCTCCTGAAAGCGTAAGGCCGCTCGGGAGTGGAGAGATTAAGATTTTTATGTGCTAAAGCCCTCCGGTCCATCTTCGATTTACGACCTATCTAAGATCATTCATGACACCACTGATGGCACCTATGTAAGTTTTTATGCCGTTTTCTTCCAAGAACTGCGCGCATTGTGCGTAGGTGTAGCCCTCTTGACGCAGCCGCGTAAGTTCGGGAATGAATGGCTGTAACCTGTCTCGAAGTGTTGCTTTTCGCTCAGGCGGCTTTACATTTTGCATGAACTGCTCAGCAGTGATTCGAAGAGTTTCTTCCCCTTTACCATCATTCTCGCTCTCTACGTTTGCTTGGTAGATAGAGTAGTGTTGTTGAAAAATATAAGGCTGTACATCGAATAGTGCGGTCACCTGTTGCGCCAGATGGCGGACTGCTGATGCTACAGAGTCGAGCGCATCTCTTTCACCATCTTCCAAATCATATGCAGCTCTAATGCTCGCAACCACATCTGCTACGCCTGTCAATAGTTCGCCTTGAAGAGTTTGGCCTATTTTGTCTAAATCGCTACAAACTTCCATGCAAACGCTATTGATTAGTTCTGTTCCAGATATCTCTGATGGGCTTTTCTCAATTTTGCTATCGGATAAAGAAAGTCCTAAGGCAACTCTCAACGCCTCCGAGTCACCGTCAGCTACTAGCATTTCATGCCCGAACATCTTGCAGGCAATGAGAAAACGTCCAATAAGCTGTCGTTGGGTGGGATTGAATTCTTTGCGTGTGATATCTAATAAACTAACGGCTGCATCGAGCTCTTCAAACACCGTGGCGCACATGCTGGTTGACGCCTTGGTTGGAAATTTTATTTCTGGGAAAAATTTGCCCACTGCATCACCTCTAATCATGACATGCGTTTTTGAGCCAGTTTCCAGCGGCTGAGGCTGGCATCCTGGAGCTCGTAAACTATTTCGGTATGTTTATATATAGGTTGATAGCTGAGCTATCTCACTCTGCGTGATGCTTTCGCCACCGCGCGCATTCAGGTTTTTCACGATCTGATTTAGGTTTCTGCCGATAGCCCGTAGCTGACCTGAGGACTCCCAAAGGGCCTTTGTCGTTGCCATCGTGAACTGAGGTTGATTGGTCAGGCTTGCTCTAACGGAGTTGATCACCCAGCGCTGTGGTGAGCAACCCTCGGCCTCTGAGCGTGCCAAAATTTCATGATGCTCGCTCGGTGTGAATCGAATTTCAAGCCGTTGTTTTGGGCGTTCGTCGGGTTCGCCAGTGACTTGTTCTGAAATCCATTCTTTAACGTTAGATGGGATTTCATCTTGGATGACGTAGCGCATTAGCGCAAAGTTAACTGCTTTCCTGATGGCTGAGAATCGTCGCTGTCAGGACGCATCTTCTGCGAGAGCATCACAAATTCGTTCAGGTCAATTTCGCCTGTGATGTGGGTGCTCCTAGGCGGCTGGCGAACCAGCACTGTACCTAAATTGTACCCTTGGACCATAGGACTGTATTTGAGATGGTCCCGCCAGAAACGCGAAAGCCGCGCAATGCGCGGCTTTGAGTATGGTGGGCCCAGTAGGACTCGAACCTACGACCAAGGGATTATGAGTCCCCTGCTCTAACCAACTGAGCTATAGGCCCTCAGTAGGTCGCGGATTATAACGACGGTTTCTTCACTGTGCCATCCGTAAAATTCTCAATCTTCGTACGAAGAAACGCCTCGGCAAAAAGGCCCGGCGGTAATGGCAGGCTCACGATGTAACCCTGCATCTGTTCACACCCTTCCGCCGCCAGGAAATCCTGCTGCGCCGCATTCTCCACTCCCTCGGCGATGATGGTGAATTGCATGCTGTGGCCCAGGGCGATGATGGCGCGGACGATGGCGGCGTCGTGGGGGTCATCGGGGAGGCCGCGGACGAAGGACTGGTCGATTTTCAGGAAGTCCAGGGGCAGGCGTTTGAGGTAGCTGAGGGAGGAGTAGCCGGTGCCGAAGTCGTCAATTGCCAGTTGCACGCCGAGGTGTTTGAGCTGGTGCAGCACTTTCAGGGCCTCTTCGGCCTGGCTCATGATGAAGTTTTCGGTGATCTCCAGTTGCAGGCAGCCGGGGTCGAGGTGGTAGTCGTGCAGCAGTTGTTCGATGCGCGCCAGCAGGTTGGGGCTGCGCAGTTGTGCGCCGGCGAGGTTGACCGAGAGCGGGCCGAATGTGTCGAAGGTGCCCTGCCAGGCGTGCAGTTGCTGGCAGGCTTGTTCCAGCACCCAGTCGCCGATCTGCAGGATGGTGCCGTTTTCTTCGGCCAGGGCGATGAAGTGTTCGGGCGGCACGTCGCCAAAAGTAGGGTGGTGCCAGCGGATCAGGGCTTCGGCGCCGATCAGTTCCTGGCTCGTCAGGCTCAGCTTGGGTTGGTAATACAGGCTCAGTTCGTCACGCTCGATGGCGCGGCGCAGTTCGTGTTCCAGTGCCACGCGTTCGCTGGCCTGGGTGGTCAGGTCACTGGTGTAGCTTTCGACCCGGTTGCGGCCCTTGGCTTTGGAGCGGTACATGGCGGCATCGGCATTCTTGACCAGGGTGGCGACGTCGGTGCCGTCCTCGGGGTACAGGCTGGTGCCGATGCTGGCGCTGATGAAGAACTCGTGTTCGCCCGCCTGGAACGGCTGCGTGAAGCAGGCGAGCAGCTTGTTGGCCAGGTAGTCGGCGTCGCTGGCGTTTTGCAGGCCGGGCAGCAGGATGATGAATTCATCGCCGCCCAGGCGCGCAACGGTGTCGATGTCGCGCAGTTGTTCTTTGAGGCGCACGGCGATGCCTTTGAGCAGCAGGTCGCCGATGGGGTGGCCGAGGCTGTCATTGATGTGTTTGAAACGGTCCAGGTCGAGGAATAGAACGGCGCCTTGTTGGCCGGTTTCCTGGTGGCCATCGAGAGCGGCCTGCAGCCGGCTTTCAAACAGGGTGCGGTTGGGCAGGCCGGTGAGCGGGTCGTGGTGCGCCTGGTAATCGAGGCGGGCCTGGGCAAGTTTGAGGCTGGAGATATCGGCGAACACGGCAACGAAGTGGGTGATCACGTCGTCGCGATTACGCACGGCGTTGATGGTCAGCCAGCTGGGGTACACCTCGCCATCCTTGCGACGGTTGGCGATCTCGCCTTGCCAATGCCCATGGGCGGCCAACTGGTGCCACATCGCAGCGAAGAACGCGCTGTCGTGCTGGCCGGAGGCGAGCAGACGCGGGGTTTGGCCCAAGGCTTCAGCCTCGCTGTAGCCGGTGATTTCGCTGAACGCGCGGTTGACTGCGCTGATGTTCTGCGAGGTGTCGGTGATCAACACGCCTTCGGCGGTGCTTTCGAACACGGTCGCGGCCTGTTGCAGTTTCTCCTGCATCAACTGACGTTCGGTGATGTCGCGGGCGATGGTCAATATGCAGGCTTCATCACCGATGGGCAGGGGCCGGCTGGACACTTCGCAAAGCCGGATCTCCCCGTCGCTGCGCCGTATGTGGCAAATGAAGTCACGCACGAAGCCGTCGCGTCGTATCAGATCCAGCATGTGTTTGCGTTCGTTGAGATCGACCCAGATGCCCAGCTCCATGGCTGAGTGTTCCAGAGACGTGGCGGAGGTGTAGCCGGTGAGACGGCTGAAGCCTTCGTTGACCTCAATCAACAGGCCGTCCCGCTGGCGACTCAGCAACAAGCCGTCGGGCGAGGCATGGAAGGCTTTGGCGAACTTCTCTTCGGAGGTTTGCAGCTGTTGCTGGGTTTCCTTGAGCTGGGTGATATCGCGCACCACGACGACGATGGCTTCCGTGGTATCGAGCAGGAACGGTTCGGCGGAAATCAGCCCGATGAACGCCTGGCCATTGCTGCGCCGGAAGGGCAGTTCCAGGTTGCGGATACTGGTGGTCTGGACGCGCTTCAGCAACTCCGAGCCGATGCCGGGAATGCCCCAGATATCCAGCTCGGTACCGGCCTTGCCGATTACCTGCTCGGCACTCAGGCCAATCTGGTCTTCGAAGGCTTTGTTCACCTCGAGCAGGCAGCCGTCGGAAAGGCGCGCGATCACCAGGATGTCCGGGCATTGCTGGAACACCGAGGCGAATTTCTGTTCGGAGCGCTGCAGGGCTTCTTCCGTGCGCTTGGCTTCGCTGATATCGATCATCAACCCGCGCAGCACGGGTTCGTGCCCGTGTTCGATCAGGCTCACGATGTCACGCACCCACAGGCAGCGGCCGTCGGCGGTGATAACCCGGTAATCAATGCTGTGGTCACGGTTGGCGCGCGTTTCACGGTTGCAATAGGCTTCGGCGCGGGTCAGGTCGGCGGGGTGAATGATATTGCGCCAGAAGCCCGGGATCAGCCAATGGGCACGGGGGTAGCCGAGTAAATCCTCAGCGTGGGGCGACACGTAGCTGTAGGTGAAATCGGTAACGCTGGCTTCCCAGGCGATGGCGGAAAGGCTCTCCACCAGGCCGCGGTAGTGGTATTCGCTGCTGCGCAGTTCCTGTTCGAGGGCGACGCGGCGGGAAATTTCCGAACTGAGCCGGCGATTGATCTGAATCACGATGGCCAATACGGTGATCAGCAGCAATACGGCGGGTAGGCCGTAGGTCAACAGGTCTTTCCAGAAAGTGCGGTGATCGTTGATGCCGCCTACCCAGCGTTGCTGGATGGCTTCGGTTTCGCCGGGGGTGAGGTCGGCGAGCACCTTGTCGAGGATGCCCACCAGGACCTTGTTGTCGCGCGGCACACCCATTGCCAGTTGATAGCGATAGGGCGTTTCGCCACTGACGTACAGGCCTTCCAGCTTGAGTTGGCGCAGGCTCCAGACGCTGGAAGCCAGGTCTCCGACTACCGCATCCACCTCGTCGGTGGCCAGCGCCTGCAAGGTCGAGCTGACATTGGGCATGGCGACCAGATTGAGGTCGGGATGGTGGCTGCGCAGCAGCTCATGGGGCGCATAGTTTTCCACCACGGCAATCTTCAGCCCGTACAGGTCCTGAAGGTTGCGCGGTTTGGCGCCACCCTCATGGGCCAGGATGACGATGGGGAAGTCCAGGTAAGGCCGCGTGAACGCAATGAAGCTTTGACGCTCAGGGGTGGACATGACGGCAGGCAGCAGGTCGAGCTGATTGTCTTTCGTCAGATCGAGAACCGCCCTCCAACTTCCAGGCTCGATCAGTTTGACCCTGACGCCCAGGCGATCCTGTATCAGGCGAATATAATCGGCCGCAAGGCCCTGGTAACGGTCATTTTCATCACGGTATTCAAACGGTGGCCATAAAGGGTCCACACCGAGTTTCAGCTCCTGATGGTCCGACAGCCAGCCACGCTCTTCATCAGTAAGCGTCAACGCGCCAGCCGTTGCGGTCCAGGTCAGCAGCGACAGCAGTATCACGGTCGGCAGTCTGGGCATAACGGTCTCGTTATGGCACGGGGAATATTTCGAGTGTAGACGGGCAATGCGGGGGGAGGGAGAGGCGAGGCAGTTAATCTGTAGAAAGACATGTACAGAAAGCAAAACCCCCGGCCTGGGCCGGGGGTTCTGGTATCACTCGTCGAGGAAGGAGCGCAGATGCTCGCTTCGCGTCGGGTGGCGCAACTTGCGCAGCGCCTTGGCTTCGATCTGACGGATCCGCTCACGGGTCACGTCAAATTGCTTACCGACTTCCTCAAGGGTGTGGTCGGTATTCATGTCGATGCCGAAACGCATGCGCAGTACCTTGGCTTCACGGGCAGTGAGGCCGGAGAGTACGTCGCGGGTTGCTTCCTTGAGGCTCTCAACGGTGGCGACATCGATTGGCGACTGCATGGTCGAGTCTTCGATGAAGTCACCCAGATGGGAGTCTTCGTCATCACCGATCGGGGTTTCCATGGAGATCGGCTCTTTGGCGATCTTCAATACCTTGCGGATTTTATCCTCAGGCATTTCCATGCGTTCGCCCAGCTCTTCCGGGGTCGGTTCACGACCCATTTCCTGCAACATCTGCCGGGAAATGCGGTTGAGCTTGTTGATCGTCTCGATCATGTGCACCGGAATACGGATGGTGCGTGCCTGGTCAGCGATCGAGCGAGTGATCGCCTGACGGATCCACCAGGTGGCATAGGTCGAGAACTTGTAACCGCGACGGTATTCGAACTTGTCCACAGCCTTCATCAAGCCGATGTTGCCTTCCTGGATCAGATCGAGGAATTGCAGGCCACGGTTGGTGTACTTCTTGGCGATGGAGATCACCAGACGCAAGTTGGCTTCAACCATTTCTTTCTTCGCGCGGCGGGCCTTGGCCTCACCGATCGACATGCGACGGTTGATGTCCTTGATCTCGGCAATCGTCAGGCCGGTCTCGGTCTCAAGCGCGGTCAACTTCTGTTGGCAGCGGATGATATCGGGCTGCAGGCGACCGATGGCTTCGGCGTATTTCGCCTTGCCCTTGGCCAGCGCATCGGTCCAGCTTTCGTCAACTTCATGGCCTGGGAACTGGCGCAGAAAGTCGGTACGCGGCATGCGTGCATCACGCACACACAGCTGCATGATTGCGCGCTCTTGTGCACGCAGACGCTCGAGGGCACTGCGAACACGCTCAACCAGGCCTTCGAATTGCTTCGGTACCAGTTTGATCGGCATGAACAGCTCAGCCAGGGCCAACAGCTCGGCAATTGCCTGCTTGTTGGAACGACCATGCTTCTTCAGGGCCTTGCGTGTGATTTCCATTTGATCGGAAACCGCACCGAAACGCTGTGCAGCGATAACCGGATCCGGGCCGCTTTCGACTTCGTCTTCGTCGTCGCTGCTGCTGCCTTCAGTCTCTTCGTCGTCGGTCTCGTCGTCCGCTTTCGGGGCTTTCGGATCGACCGGTGGCGGTACTTCGGCGGCAGGCGGCGCAATGCCATCGTCCGGGTCGATATAACCGCTCAGGACGTCGGACAGGCGGCCACCTTCGGTGGTGACGCGAGTGTACTCGGAGAGAATGTGGTCAACCGTGCCAGGGAAGTGCGCGATTGCGCCCATCACTTCACGGATACCCTCTTCAATGCGCTTGGCGATTTCGATTTCGCCTTCACGCGTCAGCAACTCGACGGTGCCCATTTCACGCATATACATGCGCACAGGGTCAGTCGTGCGACCGATGTCGGTCTCCACCGCAGCCAGCGCGGCAGCGGCTTCTTCAGCGGCTGCCTCGTCGGTGTCGGCGTCGGCCAACATAAGGGCGTCCGCATCCGGAGCACTCTCGTGTACGGGGATCCCCATGTCATTGATCATGCGGATGATGTCTTCCACCTGCTCAGGATCTGAAATATCCTCAGGCAGGTGGTCGTTGACCTCTGCGTAAGTCAGATACTTCTGCTCACGACCAAGGGTGATCAACTCTTTGATACGAGACTGCTGTTGCGCTTTTCCGGACATAACACCCTATCCACTGAAGGTCTTGGCGGGCAAAAAACAAGCCGAGGATTATACCCGAGCTATGACCTCACACGCCAGCTGAGGTCGGGTTTGATGCTGAAACATTCTGTTTTAATAGGTCGCGCATCTGTTTTGCTATCTGAATTTGCTCTTCAGCCGACAATCCTGGCTGCCTTGCTCTCTTGATAAGCTCATCGAGGGTCTGCGTGTGCTGACCCGCAGATAACCTAGTAATGGTGTCTAAAAACTGTTGTTCAAGGTTATCGCCGTCAATTAGCCACTCCTTTTCTGCGAGTGCTTTCAACAAACGGCCCTGTTCGGTGCCATGCCAACGAGCCATCAACTGGATGGAGTTTAGCTTAGGATTTTTCTGCACGGCTTCGATCAGGGCAATCAGCACCTGAGCGTAGGTATTGCTCTCATTGGCAAAATGCTCGGCACTTTCAACCCTGCCCGCCAGTTCCGGGTGGTGGATGAGCGTGCGCAGAGCAATCAGCGTGGGTGCTTCGACGGCGACCGGTGTTCGCGGGGCATAAGCCTCGTCGCGATCACCGCGCTTGAAATTCTTGCTCCAGGGTTTCTTTTCCCACTTCTTGCCGCCGGCACCGGGTTTCTTTGGCGTCCAGTCCTGCTGCGGCGCATAGGCGTCCTGCGGCGGGTGAAAGTCGGCGTAGTCCGGCATGGCATCGTAGTCCATGCCCGGATCATAGGCCGGTGGTGCGGTCTGCGGCGCGCTGTGCACCAGCTGGCTGACGGCCTCGCCGCTCAACCCGGTAATTTCCAGCAGACGCTGGCGCATCAGGGTGCGCAGGTTGGCGCCGGGCACCTTGTCGATCAGTGGTGCGGCGAGGGTGGCCATGTGGGCCTTGCCCTCAAGGGAGCGCGGGTCGGCTTCCTCGGTCAGTTGCTGGAAGAAATAATCCGCCAGCGGCTGTGCATGCTGGTTGATGCGCGCACGGAATGCATCGGTGCCTTCGGCGCGTACCAAAGTGTCCGGGTCTTCGCCTTCGGGCAGGAACAGAAAGCGCGCGCGGCGCCCGTCCTGCAGGCTCGACAACGTAGCTTCGAGGGCGCGCCAGGCGGCGTTGCGACCGGCCTGGTCGCCATCGAAACAGAACAGCACGCTGGGTACCACGCGAAACAGCCGCTTGAGGTGTTCTTCGCTGGTGGCGGTGCCGAGGGTCGCCACGGCGTTGCGCAAACCTTGCTGGGCCAGGGCGATCACGTCCATATAGCCTTCAACCACGATGATCTCATCAAGGTTGCGATTGTTCTTGCGCGCTTCATACAGGCCATAGAGTTCCTGGCCCTTGTGGAACACCGGGGTTTCCGGTGAGTTCAGGTACTTGGGCTTGTCGTCGCCCAGTACGCGCCCACCAAAGGCGATGATACGACCACGGCTGTCGCGGATCGGGAACATCACGCGGTCGCGGAAACGGTCGTAGCGCTTGCCGGTCTCGGCGTTTTCCACCAGCAGGCCGGCATCGATCATGGCTTTTTGCTGGAGCGTGTCGCTGCTCAGATGCTTGTACAGGTTGTCCCAGCCGGGCGGCGCGAAGCCCAGGCCGAAGTCCCGGGCGATTTCGCCGGTGAGGCCGCGGCCCTTGAGGTAGTCGACGGCGGCCTTGCGTTGCGGATGGCTCTTGAGCGCCTGACGATAAAAGTCGGCGGCAGCGGTCAGCAGCGGGTACAGCGGCGAATCGGTGGGCTGGCGCGGTTTGTGCGGGCGGCCACTCTCTTCGCGGGGGACTTCCATGCCGGCGGCTTTAGCCAGGTCCTCGATCGCCTGGGGGAAGTCCAGGTTGTCGTGGTCCATGAGGAAGCCGAGGGCGTTGCCGCCTGCGCCGCAGCCGAAGCAATAGTAGAACTGCTTGTCGGGGCTGACGCTGAACGACGGGGTCTTTTCCTTGTGGAACGGGCAGCAGGCGGTGTAGTTCTTGCCGGCTTTTTTCAATTGCACGCGTGAGCTGACAACATCGACGATGTCGGTGCGGTTCAGAAGGTCGTCAATAAAGCTCTGGGGAATCAGCCCGGCCATGGCGTTCTCGTCATCACTGCGTGTCAATCGGGGTCCATGAAGTGTTCAAGCGCAGCTATCGAGTGCTCGACCAGCTTGCGTCTGCATGGATTGTCAGGAAGTGTATCTGCCGAACATTCTCTGACGTTAGGTTTCTATCAGGAGTCGGCATGGAAATGTTGCCCCGGTATCCGGTCTTGGCCTGCGGGCGGCCTCGGAACTCGTCAATGGGCACAGCCGACACGGTTGATCGTCTGTTTGAAGAATAAGTGTGCTCGTCAGTAGCCTTGTTAGGCTCGTCAGAAGAGACGCGCACCGCTGGCAAAAGAGCCAGTCCTGACGTGTGAAGCGGTTGTATCGGTCGCGTGTGCGGCGTCAACAGTGAAGCATCAAGCGATATCCGCAAATGCCAACAGCCCGGCTGAGGGCCGGGCTTGGCAGAAGCTTGCTACGAACGTCTGTGTATTAGTACAGACGAACGGCGCGGCGCTGTTCGCGCTGAACTTTCTTGGCGTGACGCTTAACAGCGGCTGCTGCCTTGCGCTTACGCTCAGAAGTTGGCTTCTCATAAAATTCGCGGCTACGAACTTCAGCCAGAACACCGGCTTTTTCGCAGGAGCGCTTGAAACGACGCAGAGCTACGTCGAAGGGTTCGTTCTCTTTTACTTTGACGGCTGGCATCCAGAGCTACCTTCTTTCATTACCGGGATTCAACGTTCTCGTCGCAAAAAATTCGCGGCTGAGGTCGTCGGTTTTTAAGGGTTGCGGATGTTAACCCCTCATTGCCCGGAATGCAAAGCCTCTGATCGAAAACCGCTAGGCGGGAGGGGGAGTGGCGACTATTATGCGCGCCTTCGAATTCAGCCTCTACAAGGCGCAAACCCATGCTAGTACTGGGACTTGAAACCTCCTGCGATGAAACCGGTGTCGCACTTTACGACAGTGAACGCGGGCTTTTGGCCGATGCACTGTTCAGTCAGATCGACTTGCACCGTGCCTATGGCGGCGTGGTGCCGGAGCTCGCCAGCCGCGATCACGTCAAGCGCATGCTGCCGTTGATCCGGCAGGTGTTGGACGAGGCCGGCTGTGTGCCGACCGAGATCGATGCCATCGCCTACACCGCCGGTCCCGGATTGGTTGGAGCCCTTCTGGTTGGGGCCTCTTGCGCGCAGGCGCTGGCATTTGCCTGGGGCATTCCGGCCCTCGGTGTGCACCACATGGAAGGCCATTTACTAGCGCCCATGCTGGAAAAAACACCACCGCAGTTCCCGTTCGTCGCTTTGTTGGTGTCGGGCGGCCATACGCAACTGGTTCAGGTCGATGGAATCGGTCAATACACCCTGTTGGGCGAGTCCCTGGACGATGCCGCCGGTGAGGCGTTCGACAAGACCGCGAAGATGATGGGCCTCAATTATCCTGGCGGCCCGGAAATCGCGCGCCTGGCCGAAAAGGGCGTGGCCGGTCGCTATACCTTCCCGCGTCCGATGTGTGATCGCCCGGGGCTGATGTTCAGCTTCAGCGGTTTGAAAACCTCGGCACTCAACACCTGGCAGCAAAGCGTCAGCGCCGGGGACGACAGTGAGCAAGCCCGTTGCGACATCGCTCTGGCGTTCCAGCAGGCCGTGGTGGAAACTTTGACCATCAAGTGCAAACGCGCGCTCAAGCAGGCGGGCATGCAGCGCCTGGTGATCGCTGGCGGCGTCAGCGCCAACAAGGCCTTGCGTACCTCGCTGGAAAAAATGCTCGGTGACATGAAGGGCGATGTGTTCTACGCACGCCCCGAGTTCTGCACCGACAATGGCGCGATGATCGCCTACGCCGGCTGCCAGCGCCTGCAGGCCGGGCAGCATGAAAGCCTGGCGATCAGCGTGCAGGCGCGCTGGCCGATGGAGCAGTTGTCACCGTTGTAAGGCTTGCGCATGAACCGGGTTCACCGGGCGTATTTAAAAATGCCGTTCGCGCCCGGCAAACAGGTCGCGTAGATTGCCGCGGTGGCGCCAGACGATCAGCAGCGTCAGCACGCTCATCGGCAACAGCGCTGCCGGCGCCTGCCAGGCCAGCAATGGCAGGGTGAGCGGCGTGGCGATCAGCGCGGCCAGGGAGCTGGTGCGGGTCAGGTAGAACGTCAGCAGCCAGGCCGTCATGGCCAGCAAAGCCGCGGGTGGGTAGATCCCCAGCAGCATGCCGGCCGCCGTGGCGACGCCTTTGCCGCCGCGAAAGCGAAAGTACAGGGGAAACAGATGGCCCAGGACGGCGCATACGCCCACCCAGGCCTGCTGTTGCAGGGCCAGGCCGGCGAGGCTGGCAATCAGCACGGGCACCAGGCCCTTGCAGACGTCACCCAGCAGGGTCAATACGGCAAGTTTCTTGCCGGCCAGACGCAACATGTTGGTGGCGCCGGCATTGCCTGAGCCACTCATTCGCGGATCGGGATTTCCCGTCAGGCGGCTGAGCACAATGGCGAAGGACAGCGAGCCGAGCAGGTAGGCGAAAACCGCCAGTGACCAAAACATGCTAACTATTCCGGGCGAGGACGCCCTGATTCTAACGGGGCATCGCGCCCTTGTCGTGCTGCGGAGAAGAGTGCTTGGACAGAGTGTTTATCGAAGGCCTGGAAGTCGACACGGTGATCGGCGCCTACGACTGGGAGCGCGGCATCAAGCAATGCCTGCGTCTGGACCTGAGTTTCGCCTGGGACAATCGCCCGGCCGCGGCCGGTGACGACCTGACCCTGGCGCTGGATTACGCCAGCGTGTCCGCACGTATCCAGGCCTTTGCCGACGAGTCCCGGTACCAGCTGGTGGAAACCTTCGCCGAGCGCCTGGCGCAGGTGCTGATGAGCGAGTTCCAGATTCCCTGGTTGCACCTCAAGTTGACCAAGCCAGGCGCCGTACCGGCTGCCAGGGGCGTGGGCGTGGAGATCGAGCGCGGATGTCGCTGACTCAGGTTTACCTCGGCCTTGGCAGCAATATCGAGCGCGAGTTGCGTTTGTGTGCCGGGCTGGATGCATTGGCGAGCTTTCTGACGCAGATGCGTTGCTCGGCGGTGTTCGAAAGCCAGCCGGTTGGCATCAAGAGCGGGCCTTTTTTCAACCTGGTGGTGTCGGCATATACCGACCTGCCGCTGAAGGAACTGGACCGCAGGCTGAAACTCATCGAGGCCGAAAACGGCCGCTATGCACCCGGCCGCAAAGGCTTGCCGCTGGACATCGACGTATTGCTGTACGGCGAGCTGGTGGGGGATTTCGACGGTTTGATCCTGCCGCGCGCAGAGATCCTGACCAACGCTTTCGTTCTGTGGCCGCTGTCGATGATGGCACCGGAACGCGTGCATCCACTGGCCCGCAGGACCATGGCCGAGCTGTGGCGTGATGCACAGATCGACCAGGTGCTGGCGCCGGTCGGGTTCGAATGGCAGGGCCAGCCACTCACGCCCGCAACCCTCCTGCAGGCGTGAGCAAGCTCAGGTCTGCAGTGATTTGTAGGCCTGCAGTGCTTTGAGCCGTTCGCGCTTCAATGCCTCGCCCAATTGCGGGCCTTTGAAGCCTTTCTCCAGCAGCGGCGCCACTGGCACCTCGCGCGCCGCCTTCGCTGCGCCGCGTAAATAATCTGCTTGTGGATAACTTCTCTGTTCCAGTCCCTTGCGGCCACGCGCATCCATTTCGCAGCTCACCACAAACTCTTCAAAGCGTTGCGGCCGACGATACACATCAAAACTTTGCAGCAACTCCAACAACGTCGAGGCTTTAAGCTCCAGCGCACGGTGGCCGTGGGTATGATATTGACCCACCAGCAATGCCAGCTCCTGGCAATCCTTCGGCACCTTGAAGCGTTCGTTCACTGCCTTGATCAGCTTCAAACCCCGTTGTTCATGGGCAATGTGCTGCGGCAACTTATCCCCAGGCGTGGTGCCCTTGCCCAAGTCGTGCAGCAGGCAGGACCAGCGCACTGTCAGCGGTTGATGATGCACGGCGGCTTGTTCCAGCACGCTCAATGTGTGCACACCGGTATCGATTTCCGGATGATGGGCTTGGGGTTGCGGCACGCCGAACAGGGCGTCCACTTCCGGCATCAGGGTTTTCAGCGCGTCGCAGTCGCGCAGCACCTGGATAAATACCTGGGGCTGATTCTCCATCAGTGCGCGGGAGATTTCTTTCCAACTGCGCTCGGGTGTCAGCGCTTCCAGTTCGCCGGACTCGCTGAGTTGGCGCATCAGTTCCAGGGTCTGCGGCGCGACGGTAAAACCCAGGGACGCATACCGTGCGGCAAAGCGCGCCACGCGCAGCACACGTAACGGATCTTCGGCAAACGCGGGGGAAACGTGGCGAAGAATACGGGCTTGCAGGTCGCGCTGGCCGTGATACGGATCGATCACATTACCGTCGTCGTCCTCCGCCATGGCGTTGATCGTCAGGTCGCGACGGATCAGGTCTTCTTCCAGCGTCACTTCGGGGCTGGCGTGAAACACAAAACCGCCATAGCCCCGGCCACTTTTGCGTTCAGTGCGGGCCAGGGCGTACTCGTCGCCGTTCTTAGGGTCAAGGAATACCGGGAAGTCTGCGCCTACCGGCTTGTAGCCTTTGGCGAGCATTTCTTCGGCGCTCGCGCCAACCACCACGCGGTCGACATCGGTAACCTTGATGCCCAGCAAGCGGTCGCGTACGGCGCCGCCGACTGTGTAGATTTTCATGAAAAAGCCTCCATTAGCGCCACAGGATACCGCCTGTGCCTGACCAATGGAGGCTTTGCCGTTTCAGAGATGAACGACTGCCAAATCCAGACGGCCATAGTCGCCATCACCGTGATCGCTGCGCGGTGGCACGTGATGGGTTTTCATCACTTGATCGCCCTGCAGGGTTTCCAGGTGAATGTCGAAGCCCCACAGCCGGTGCAGGTGCTTGAGGACTTCTTCGGTGGACTCGCCCAAGGGTTTGCGGTCGTGCTGCTGGTGACGCAGGGTCAGCGAGCGATCACCGCGCACATCGATGCTGTAGATCTGCACGTTGGGCTCGCGATTGCCCAGGTTGTACTGCGCCGCCAGGGTTTCGCGGATGGTGCGGTAGCCCGGTTCATCGTGGATGGCCGGCACCACCAGATCGTCCTTGAGGTCGTCATCCATGATGCTGAACAGCTTGAGATCGCGGATCACCTGAGGCGACAGGTACTGCAGGATAAAGCTCTCGTCCTTGAAGCTGCTCATGGCGAACTTGATGGTCGACAGCCAGTCGCTGCCGGCTATTTCCGGGAACCAGCGGCGATCCTCCTCAGTGGGGTGCTCGCACATGCGCCGTATATCGCGGTACATCGCGAAGCCCAGGGCGTAAGGGTTGATGCCGCTGTAATAAGGGCTGTCGAAGCCGGGCTGGAACACTACGCTGGTGTGGGAGGTGAGGAACTCCATCATGAAGCCGTCCGTGACCAGGCCTTCGTCGTACAGGTCGTTCATCAGGGTGTAGTGCCAGAAGGTTGCCCAGCCTTCATTCATCACCTGAGTCTGGCGCTGTGGATAAAAATACTGGGCGATCTTGCGCACAATGCGCACGATTTCACGCTGCCAGGGCTCAAGCAGTGGCGCGTGTTTTTCCAGAAAATAGAGGATGTTTTCCTGAGGTTCGGCGGGGAAGCGCGCATTATCCTTGTCGTTGTTTTTGCCGGCCTTTTTCGGAATGGTGCGCCACAGGTCGTTAATCTGCTTCTGCAGATGCTCCTCGCGCTCAGCCTGGCGCAGGCGTTCTTCTTCGGCAGAAATCGGGTACGGGCGTTTGTAGCGGTCGACCCCGTAGTTCATCAACGCATGGCAGGAGTCGAGCAGGTCTTCCACCGCATCGATGCCGTGGCGCTCCTCGCACTGCATGATGTACTGCTTGGCGAATACCAGGTAATCGATAATCGAACTGGCATCCGTCCAGGTGCGGAACAAGTAGTTGCCCTTGAAGAAGCTGTTATGTCCATAGCACGCATGGGCGACCACCAGCGCCTGCATGCAGATGGTGTTTTCTTCCATCAGGTAGGCGATGCATGGGTCGGAGTTGATCACGATCTCGTAGGCCAGGCCCATCTGGCCACGGGTGTAGGATTTCTCGGTGCTGAGGAAGTGTTTGCCGTAGGACCAATGGTGGTAACCCAGCGGCATGCCTACCGAGGCATAGGCGTCCATCATCTGTTCGGCGGTGATCACTTCGATCTGGTTGGGGTAAGTGTCCAGCGCATAACCCGCCGCAATGCGGCTGATTTCCCGGTCATAGGCCTGGATCAGTTCAAAGGTCCACTCGGACCCGGTGGAAAGGGGTTGGCGTCTAGTCTCTTTTTTGGCGGTCATGTCACTAACCTGCGCTGGAAGAGTTCACGGAAGACCGGGTAAATATCGCCGGCCGAGACCAGTTGCTGCTGGGCAAATGTGTCGGCAAAGGCTTCGCCGATGCGCTCATATTCGAACCACAGGGCCTGGTGCTCACGGGGGGTAATTTCGACGTAGGTGTAGTACTGCACGAACGGCATGATCTGGTTGATCAGAATATCGCGGCAGATCGGTGAGTCATCGTTCCAGTTGTCACCGTCGGAAGCCTGGGCCGCGTAGATATTCCACTCATTGGCCGGATAGCGCTCGGCCATGATCTCCTGCATCAGCTTCAAGGCGCTGGAGACGATGGTGCCGCCGGTTTCCCGCGAGTAAAAGAACTCTTCCTCGTCCACTTCCCGGGCGCTGGTGTGATGGCGGATGAACACCACGTCGATCTTGTCGTAGTTCCGCTTCAGGAACAGGTACAGCAGGATAAAGAAGCGCTTGGCAATGTCCTTGGTGGCCTGGGTCATGGAGCCGGACACGTCCATCAGGCAGAACATCACGGCCTTTGAGCTGGGATTGGGCTGCTTGACCAGCAGGTTGTATTTCAAGTCGAAGGTATCGAGAAACGGCACACGATGAATACGCGCGCTGAGTTTTTCGATTTCCGCCTCGATCTGCTGGATATCGCCGAAATTGTCCGGTTCTTCGCGTTTGAGCCGCGCCAGTTCTTCCTTGGCTTCCCTCAGTTTGGCGCGGCTGCTGCCGGACAGCGCAATGCGCCGCGCGTGGGCTGAACGCAGGGTGCGGATGATATTGATGCGCGAGGGGTTGCCTTCGTTGCTGATCCCCGCGCGCACGGTCTTGAAGGTGTCGGTGCCGGTGAGGTTGCGCTTGACCAGATTGGGCAGCTCCAGATCCTCGAACATGAACTCGAGGAATTCTTCCTGGGTAATCTGGAACACGAACTCGTCCATGCCTTCGCCGGAGTTGCCGGCCTTGCCCGCACCCTTGCCGCCACCGCCACCCTGCGGTCGCTGGATATGTTCGCCGGTGGTGAACTCCTTGTTGCCCGGGTGCACGACCGTCTGTTTGCCGCCGCGCCCGTGGTGCAGCACCGGCTCGTCGATATCCCGCCCGGGAATGCTGATCTGCTCGCCATGCTCCATATCGGTGATGGAGCGGCGGCTGACCGCTTCTTCCACAGCCTTTTTGATGTGGTCACGGTAACGCCGCAGGAAACGCTGCCGGTTTACCGTGCTCTTGTTCTTGCCATTGAGGCGTCGGTCGATCACATAGCTCATGGGGCCCCTCCGGGGAGCTTCAAGTCGTAAGCTGCAAGCTGCAAGTTGGAACGGCGTGCGCTGTTCTCTTGCAGCTTGTAGCTAGAAGCTTGCAGCTACTGCTCTCACTGCGATTTCCGGACCCGTAGGTACCATTCCGACAGCAGTCGTACCTGTTTGTCGGTATAGCCTCGCTCGACCATGCGTGTGACGAAGTCGTTGTGTTTTTGCTGATCCTCCTTGCTGGCCTTGGCGTTGAAGCTGATGACCGGCAACAGGTCCTCGGTGTTCGAGAACATTTTCTTCTCGATGACCACGCGCAGCTTCTCGTAACTGAGCCAAGTGGGGTTCTTGCCGTTGTTGTTGGCGCGGGCGCGCAGTACGAAGTTGACGATTTCGTTGCGGAAATCCTTCGGATTGCTGATGCCGGCCGGTTTTTCGATTTTTTCCAGTTCCTCGTTGAGAGCCACGCGGTTGAGGATTTCGCCGGTTTCCGGGTCGCGGTATTCCTGATCCTGGATCCAGAAGTCGGCGTACAGCACGTAGCGGTCGAAGATGTTCTGGCCGTACTCGCTGTAGGATTCGAGATACGCGGTCTGGATTTCCTTGCCGATGAATTCGATATAGCGCGGCGCCAGGTATTCCTTGAGGAAGCGCAGGTAGCGTTCGCGGGTTTCGGCCTGGAATTGCTCCTGTTCAATCTGCTGCTCCAGCACATACAGCAAGTGCACCGGGTTGGCGGCGATTTCGTGCGGGTCGAAGTTGAAGACCTTGGACAGGATCTTGAACGCGAAGCGCGTCGACAGCCCGTTCATGCCCTCGTCCACGCCCGCGGTGTCGCGGTATTCCTGGATCGACTTGGCCTTGGGGTCGGTGTCCTTGAGATTTTCGCCGTCGTATACGCGCATCTTCGAATAGATATTCGAGTTTTCCGGCTCCTTGAGGCGTGACAGCACGGTGAACTGCGCGAGCATCTTCAGGGTGTCAGGCGCGCAATGAGCCTTGGCCAGGGAGCTGTTGAACAGCAGCTTGTCGTAGATCTTGATCTCGTCGCTGACGCGCAGGCAGTACGGCACTTTGACGATGTAGATCCGGTCGATGAAGGCTTCGTTGTTCTTGTTATTGCGGAAGGTGTGCCATTCCGATTCGTTGGAGTGGGCCAGCAGGATCCCGGTGAACGGAATCGCCCCCAGGCCCTCGGTGCTGTTGTAGTTGCCTTCCTGGGTGGCGGTGAGCAGTGGGTGCAGCACCTTGATCGGCGCCTTGAACATCTCCACGAACTCCATCAGGCCTTGGTTGGCCCGGCACAGTGCGCCCGAGTAGCTGTAGGCATCGGCGTCGTTCTGCGGAAATTCTTCGAGTTTGCGGATATCGACCTTGCCCACCAGCGCCGAAATATCCTGGTTGTTTTCGTCGCCGGGCTCGGTCTTGGCGACCCCGATCTGGTTGAGGATCGAAGGGTAGAGCTTGACCACGCGGAACTGGCTGATATCACCACCGAACTCGGCCAGGCGCTTGGTGGCCCAGGGCGACATGATGGTGTTGAGGTAGCGCCGAGGGATGCCGAAGTCTTCTTCGAGGATCGCGCCATCTTCCGTGGCGTTGAACAACCCCAGGGGCGACTCGAACACTGGCGAGCCCTTGATGGCATAGAAGGGGACCTTCTCGATCAGCTGTTTGAGCTTCTCGGCGAGGGAGGATTTACCGCCACCCACCGGGCCGAGCAGGTAAAGAATCTGTTTCTTTTCTTCCAGGCCTTGGGCGGCGTGGCGGAAGTAGGAGACGATCTGGTCAATGCATTCTTCCATTCCGTGGAAGTCTTCAAAGGCCGGATAGCGACGGATCACCTTGTTGGAGAATATTCGCGACAGGCGTGAATTGTTCGCGGTCTCCACCAGCTCCGGCTCGCCGATCGCCAATAGCAGGCGCTCGGCGGCCGACGCATAGGTGCTGCGGTCCTGTTTGCACAGCTCCAGATACTCTTGAAGCGTGAGTTCTTCCTGCTGTGTGGACGCAAAGCGTTGTTGGAAGTGGCTAAAGATACTCATGACGTCGTCACCTCGCTCGATACGTGGAGCCGACGCCGGATCAATCAGTCGATGCTGGCAACCATTGGCAGACACCAATGGCTGTTTCCCCCCAGAACACCCTGAAACGCTACCGATGACCCGTGCGCCGGTGTACCGGCTCTCCCCTGATTTGGATGGCCTGCGCTTAAGGATAGTTCGGAATTGTGGAGGTCAAGGCGTGATGCGAAATTAGTTTGCCCGCGCCGTTCGTCAGAAACGGCGCAAGCCCAAGCATCACGCGGGGTGGCGGGGTGTGAAAAAAATTATTGCGGATCGCCCGAGGAAATTTCTGCGGGATAGGTCGCACGCCACAGCTCAAAGCCGCCGTCCAGGCTATAGACGTCGGAGAAGCCTTGGCTGACCAAGTAAGCGGCGGCGCTCTGGCTGGAGTTGCCGTGGTAGCAGGCCACGATCAGCGGCACGTCGAAATCGGCGGCGCGGATGAAGTCTTGAATATTGACGTTGTCCAGATGCCGGGCGCCGCTGATGTGAGCAGCGGCGTACGTGGGCTGGTCACGAATATCGACCACCACGGCGCCTTGCTCGCGCAGGGCCTGGGCTTGTGCGGGGGGGATACGTTTGAATTCGCTCATGGCGGGCTCCTAGGGCTGGGCGGCCGTTTGTGGTGGGAGAGGGGATTGGCACTGGCAACGGAGGCGCTCGCCGGTATCGATGTTCATCAGGGTCATGGCGCCGCCCCACACGCAGCCGGTGTCGAGGGCGAATACGCCGGGCTCATCGCAGTTGCCTTCGAGGGCGGCCCAGTGACCAAAGATGATCTTCGTGTCGCGGGTCTTGCG
This sequence comes from Pseudomonas sp. Leaf59, assembly GCF_920984685.1. Classification (NCBI taxonomy): domain Bacteria; kingdom Pseudomonadati; phylum Pseudomonadota; class Gammaproteobacteria; order Pseudomonadales; family Pseudomonadaceae; genus Pseudomonas; species Pseudomonas sp. Leaf59. The sequence continues at coordinate 33,192 of NZ_CAKLBR010000024.1, forward strand.
CTCCTTGTGGGCGAACCAGGGCTTGTAGCCAGGCGGCGCGCTGTCAGCGCCCTCCTTGGTCTTGAGGTCCAGTTTGCCGTCGACCGTACAGAAGCGCATACGCGTAAAGTAGTTGGTGATCACCCGCAGGCGTGCCACGCCGGTGAGGTCATTGTCCCATTTGACCGGCTCATTGCCGTACATGCCGTCGAGGTAGGCGGTATAGAGGTTATCGTCGGCCAGGGCAATTTCGACTTCGGCGGCGCACTTGAGGGCTTTCTTCAGCGTCCACTGCGGCGCAATGCCCGCATGCACCAGCGCCATGTTGCGCGCTTCGTCGTAATGCATGATTTTTTGCCGGCGCACCCATTCCAGCAGTTCGGCACGGTCCGGCGCTTCGAGGATTTCGCGCAGGGTGTCGCCCTTTTTCAGGCGCTCGATGTTACGGCCGGCCGCCAGCAGGTGCAGGTCATGGTTGCCCAATACGCACACCAGCGAATCACGCAGGCCATAGAGATAGCGCAGGGTTTCCAGTGACTGCGGGCCGCGGTTGACCAGGTCGCCGACCAGCCACAGGCGATCTTGCGCCGGGTCGAAGGCCACGCGCTCCAGCAGGCGCTTGAGGGGATCCAGGCAGCCCTGCAGGTCGCCGACCGCGTACGTCGCCATCAGTGCAGGGCCCCGGGCACGGCGAGGCGGAACGGCTTGATGATGGCGTCGAACAGTTGGCCGTCGGTGGCTTTCATCTGATACGAGCCTTGCATGGTGCCGACCCTTGAGGTCATCACCGTGCCGCTGCTGTAGGTGTGGCTGGCGCCGCTGTCGATCAATGGCTGCTGGCCGACCACGCCTGCACCGCGTACTTCCTCGACCTGGCCGTCGCCGTCGGTAATCACCCAGTGGCGCGACAGCAGCTTGGCCGGCACCAGGCCGTTGTTCTTCACTGTGACGGTGTAGGCAAAGGCGAAGCGGTTGTGCTCGGGTTGGGATTGGTCCGCCAGAAAGCGGGTGACGACGCTGACGTCGATCTGGTAACGAGGATCGGACATGCAAGAGGCCTTAAAAGCAAAAGCGGAAGACAGCAGATGCGGGTCAGTCTAGGCCAAGAGATGGGCACTAGGCCAGACATGCTGTCCGGGAGGCTTTGAGCAACTGTTGGCATCACTGGATTCAATTGTGGGGGGGCTTGCTCCCTAAAGCGGCGGATCAGTCAACGCATGCATCGACTGACACTCTGCAATCGGGAGCAAGCCCCTCCCACATTTGGATTGTGTCGAGGCTTGAGCCTTATTCCACTGCTGGCGCAGGCTGGATCGCCAACTGGTCGGCCAGCCGCACGAAGGCGGCGAGGTCCAGCTGTTCAGGGCGCAGGCTGCCGTCGACGCCGGCGGCTTCGATTTCGGCATTGCTCAGCAGTGCCTTGAGCGTGTTGCGCAAGGTTTTGCGGCGTTGGTTGAACGCTTCACGCACTACGCGCTCCAGCAGTTTGTGATCCTTGGCTGGATGCGGCAGCACGGCGTGGGGCACCAGGCGCACGATGGCCGAGTCGACCTTCGGCGGCGGGTTGAACGCGCCGGGGCCGACGTTGAACAGGTGCTCAACGCGACAATGGTACTGAACCATGATCGATAGCCGGCCCCAATCACCGCCGCCAGGGCCGGCGGCCAGACGCTCGACCACTTCCTTTTGCAGCATGAAGTGCATGTCGCGGATGATCGAGGCGTTGTTGAGCAGGTGAAAGATCAGCGGTGTGGAGATGTTGTAGGGCAGGTTGCCCACTACTCGCAAGCTGTTGGGCGCGGCATTGAGGCTGTTGAAGTCGAACTTCAGCGCGTCGCCCTGGTGCAGGTTGAAGTTGGTCTTGCCGGCGAACTGCTGGTTGAGGATCGGGATCAGGTCCTTGTCCAACTCAACCACGTCGAGCTGGCCGCCGCTGGCCAGCAGGCCTTGGGTCAGCGCGCCCTGGCCCGGGCCGATTTCCAGCAGGCGGTCTTCTGGCTTGGCGTGGATGGAGCGCAGGATGCGGTCGATCACGCCAGCGTCGTGCAGGAAGTTTTGCCCGAAGCGCTTGCGCGCCCGGTGTTGGTAATGCTCGGTCATATACGGGTCTCGGCCATCTGATAGGCGGTTTCCAGGGCCACGTGCAGGCTGCCGGTATCTATTTTGCCGCTGCCCGCGAGGTCCAGGGCGGTGCCATGGTCGACGGAGGTGCGGATGATCGGCAGGCCCAGTGTCACGTTGACAGCGGCGCCGAAGCCTTTGTACTTCAGCACGGGCAGTCCCTGGTCGTGGTACATCGCCAGCACTGCGTCGCAGTGCTCCAGATATTTGGGGGTAAACAGAGTGTCCGCCGGCAGCGGGCCGCGCAGGTCCATGCCTTCTTGGCGCAGACGCTCCAGGGTGGGTTCGATGATGTCGATTTCTTCATGGCCCAGGTGGCCGCCTTCGCCGGCGTGTGGGTTGAGCCCACAGACCAGAATACGGGGCCGGGCAATGCCGAATTTGTGTTGCAGGTCGGCGTGCAGGATGCGCGTCACACGCTCCACTCGCTCGGCGGTGATGGCGTCGGCGACGTCCCGCAGTGGCAGGTGCGTGGTCACCAGGGCGACGCGCAGGCCACGGGTGGCCAGCATCATCACCACTTGTTCGGTATGGGTCAGTTCGGCGAGGAATTCGGTATGCCCGGAAAAGGCAATGCCGGATTCATTGATCACGCCCTTGTGCACCGGGGCGGTGATCATGCCGGCGAAGTCACCGTTGAGGCAGCCAAGGCCTGCGCGGGTGAGGGTTTCGAGTACGAAGGCCGCGTTGGCCTTGTCCAACTGACCAGCAATGACCCTGGCTTGCAAGGGCGTGTCCCACACGTACAGGCTGCCCGCCGGGGCCGGCAGCTCCGGCCAGTTGCCCGGCGCCACGTCCAGCAGCGTGACAGCCACACCCAACTGCGCGGCCCGCTCAAGGAGCAGGTCGCGGCTGGTTATGGCGATCAGGGGATGCGGCTGGGCGTGCGAGGCGAGTAGCAGGCACAGGTCTGGACCAATGCCGGCCGGCTCGCCGGGTGTCACTGCGAAACGCTGTGGTTTCACTGAGTAGCCTGGTCGGTGCCTGTTTGCTCGGCGCCTGGCAGCTTGTTTTCCACGTAGGCTTCGTCACGGATCTGACGCAACCAGGTTTGCAGCTCTTCGTCGTACTTGCGGTTACGCAGCACGGTCAGCGCTTGTTGCTCGCGGGCCTGGTTGGTGTTGTCGGTAGCGCGACGGCCGAGGACTTCCAGTACGTGCCAGCCGTATTGAGTCTTGAACGGCTTGGACAGCACGCCTTGCGGAGTCTTGGCCATCACGTCCTGAAACTCCGGCACCAGCGCACGCGGGTCGATCCAGTTGAGGTCGCCGCCGTTGAGGGCAGAACCCGGGTCTTCCGAGAAGCTCTTGGCCAGGGTGGCGAAGTCTTCACCGCTTTCGATGCGGTCATAGATCTTCTGCGCCAGTTCCTTGGTTTGCGCCTCGGTGCGGATTTCACTTGGCTTGACCAAGATATGACGTACATGCACTTCGTCTTTGAGCGAAGTCTCGCCGCCACGACGTTCCAGCAGCTTCAAGATAATGAAGCCGCCCGGGGTACGGGCCGGCTGAGTAATGCCACCGACTTGCATGGCGCTCAGCTCACGGTCGAACGGAGGTGGCAGTTGCGCGGCTTTACGCCAGCCCATGTCACCGCCTTCAAGGGCATTGTCGCTACCGGATTGGGCAATGGCCATTTGCGCAAAGTCGGCACCGGCTTTCAGGCGATCATAGATAGCCTGGGTTTTCGCGGCGGCGGCGTTGAGCTGCTCGGAGTTGGCGCTGTCCGGGGTCGGGATCAGGATATTGGCCAGGTGCAGTTCTTCGGAAAGCTGCATCTTGCCCAGGTCCGACGCGAGGAAGTTCTTCACTTCCTGCTCGGATACCTGAACCCGCTCGGCCACACGGCGCTGGCGTACACGGCTGATGATCATCTCGCGGCGGATCTGGTCACGGGCGTCTTCATAGGAAAGACCATCGTGGGCCAGGGCGGCGCGGAACTGGTCGATGCTCATGTTGTTGCGCTGAGCAATGGAACCGACGGCCTGGTTCAGTTCTTCGTCCGAGATACGGATGCCGGAACGCTCGCCGATCTGCAGTTGCAGGTTTTCGACGATCAGGCGTTCCAGTACCTGCTGGTCCAGCACGCTGGTCGGCGGTACACCACCGCCACGCTTGGCGATGGTTTGCTGGACTTCCTTGACGCGCTGGTCGAGTTGGCTCTGCATGATCACGTCGTTATCGACGATGGCCACGACCTTATCCAGCTGTTGAACCGCAGCGTGCGCCGATGCGGCACCCAGGAACAGCGCGCCCAGCAGGAGCGGGCGCAGAGACTCAGAAAGCTTGATCTTCACGTTGACGATAACCTTCAATGCCTTTGTCGAGGAAGCTCTCTACCTTGGCGCCGGTCAGGCCGCCGAGTCCTTTGAGAACGATTTGGAAGAAGAGACCGTGGTCACCCTTTTCGTTAAGTGGGGCGATCTGGCTGTATTCGTCGTTGGAAACCCAGTAACGGTTGATGACGCGCAGTTTCCAGCAGCAGTTGTCGTACTCGAAACCACCGAAGGCTTCCAGAGTGCGGTTGCGGGCGTAGTCATACTGCCAGCGGGTGATCAGGTTCCACTGAGGAATGATCGGCCACATCATCGAGAAGTCGTGTTGCTGGATTTTGTAGTAATCCTTCACGTAGTTCGCAGTGTCTGACGGAACGCTGTAGTCACCACCGAACTGCCATTTGCCGGTCAACTGGTTGTAGACCACTTGGTCGTTACGATAGCGATAGCCAAGGTTGATGATTTTGTTCGGGTTGTCTTCCGGCTGGTAGTGGAACATTGCGCTGCCGGAACGTGGCGAGTGGCTCACCGGGTCCCAGTTATAGTCGGCCGTGGCGCGCCAGTCGCGGTTGAAGCGGAACTCGTAGTCCAGCGCGATCGGCGACACATCGGTCTTGGCGTCGTCACGGTCGGCAGCCAGGATGCCTGGCAGTTGAACCTTGCGATCCTTGAAGTACAGGGCCTGGCCGATGGCCACACGCTGACGTTCAAAGCCGTTTTCTTCGATCCAGCGGCTGGTCACACCCAGGGACAGCTTGTTTTCATCGCCGATCCGGTCATTGCCACTGAAGCGGTTGTCGCGGAACAGCGAGGCGTAGCTGAACGTGTTTTCACTGGTGTCAAAGACCGGGATGTCGCTCTGGTCCTTGTTCGGCACGTAGAGGTAGTAAGCGCGAGGCTCAAGAGTCTGGTTGTATTCTTTGCCGAACCAGTTGGTCTTGCGGTCGAAGAACAGGCCGCTGTCTACGCTGGCGATCGGCACAGCACGGTCTTGAGAACTTTTGAACTCATCGCCCGCTGCAAGCGTGTTCTTGCCGATGGTGTCGAGGTCCAGATCGTACTTGGTATAGACGTACTTAAGCTTTGGCGTAATGAAACCGTAAGTCCAGTTCATCGGGTAGTCGACAGCGGGTGCCACGTTCAGGCGAGTACCGTTTGCACGGGTCAGGCCGGTGACAAAGGTGTCGAGGCGCGCGGATGTAAGGCCGTTTTCATCAGTGAAGGAACCGTTTTGCAGGTCCCGATCAAAACGTACCGCTTCGGTCTCATAAGTAAAGTTCAGCCCGCCCGGATGGTATGGCAGTGCACCGTTGAAGGTGATCTGAGGCAAGCGGTCGTACGGCGTGATTTGCGAGATGGTCGCCAACTGGTACGCCTGGAGATTCAGGCGAGCTGTGTAGTTGTCACCGCGATACGACACAGAGCCCTGCTGATTCAGAGCGTCACGGCTCTCAACGCCTTCTTCAAAGGACTTCAAGTCCTGGAAGTAGTAAGGGTCGCTGATCCGGGTGTAATCCACCTGCGTTGTCACGCGCGAATCCAACCCGCCCTTATGCTGCCAATTGAGCATATAGCGGGTTTTCTCGTAATCGGTCTGCTTGCTGCGCTCGTTGTTGTCGTCGTTCAGGTACGCACCACCGAACTGGCCTTCGCTGGACTTGGTGAGGTAGCGGAATTCGCCTTCCATCAACAGGCCGCGCTTGGTCATGTATTGCGGGTACAACGTGGCGTCGTAGTTCGGCGCCAGGTTGAAGTAGTACGGCGTTACCAGGGTGAAGCCGGTCTCGCTGCCGGTGCTGAAGCTCGGCGGCAGGAAGCCGGATTGACGACGGTCATCGATCGGGAAATAGATGTACGGGGTGTACAGGATCGGGATGTTCTTGACCCGCAACGTCGCGTTGGTGGCCGTGCCGAAACCGGTGGCCGGGTTCAACGTGATGTTGTTGCCGCGCAGTTGCCAGGCGTTGCTGTCCGGCTCGCAGGTGGTGTACGTACCGTCCTTGAGACGGATGATCGCGTTTTCGGCACGCTTGGCGTACAGCGCGTTACCGCGGATACGCGACTTGTGCATCACGTACTCGGCGTTGTCGATTTGCGCCGCACCGGTGTCCAGCTGGACCTCGGCATGGTCGCCGACGATCAGCGCGCCATTGTCGCGCAGACGCACGTTACCGTTCAGCTCGCCACGGTTTTCGGCCTGGTACAGGCTGGCTTCCTGGGATTCGAGCTGCATGCTGCCCTGGCGCATGACCACGTCACCGGCGAGAGTCGCGACCTGCGACTCCTGCTCGTAACGGGAGGCCTTGGCGCCGATGAAGGTGGGCGCATCGCTCTTGTCCGTCTTGTCGTTCATGCCAGGACGAATCGGCTCGATGTACGCACCGCCGCAGTACGGGCCGGTTTCGGCCAGTTGGGCTGCGGTCAGCTTATTGCGCGGCACCCAGTCCAGGTGGCTGTAGTCGGCGCTGCGCGAACGCAGGCCACGGCCCTTGGATTCGGTGACCAGCGCCGTCTTCGGCTCGGCCTCGGCAGTGCCACCCGCAGCGGCCTGGGCCGTGCTGTTGGCCGAGCTGACGGCAGCGCCGTCATGCACCGGGCGCGGTGGTAATGGGGCGGCGGCGGTTTTCGGCGCGCAATCCCAGGCACCCGAAGCAGAGACTGAGCAGTCATACTGTTCCGCGGCGACCACGAATGAGGTGGCGAAAGGTTGCATGGCCAGCAGACTGCCGGTTACCAGCAACGGAAATTTTCTACGAAACGCGGGGGATTTCAATGCCATCTTATTAGTCCGGGCTTCCTGCGTGCCATCTGCCCGCGGTTTGGGCCGCACGCCTCTCGATGGTCTGAAAAAGATGCGTGATAATAAAGCATGCCCCGCTTGACGGCTAGCGCCGTCGGAGACCCTTGTAATGCCCGAGCACGATCTACGTTTACAACAGCTGGAAGTCTGGCTGGATGAGCAGTTGCCGATCCTTTTCAACGCTCAGGACTGGGGCGCCGTACCCCCGGCCACATTGACTGCGGCCAGCAGCGACGCGAGTTTCAGGCGTTATTTCCGTTGGGAGGGGGGCGGCCGCACGTTGGTCGTGATGGACGCACCACCCCCTCAGGAAAACTGCAAACCTTTCGTCGATATCGCTTATTTGCTGGCGAAATCAGGAATAAATGTCCCAAAAATTTATGCAGAAGATCTGCCGCGCGGCTTTCTTTTGCTCAATGACCTGGGCACAAAGACCTTTCTTGACGTGATCGACACGCAAAATGCCGACGCCCTGTTCACCGATGCCATCGATGCCTTGCTGGCTTTTCAGCAGTTGCCGATGGACGAGCCGCTGCCCAGTTACGACGTGGCCTTGCTGCGCCGCGAGCTGGAATTGTTCCCCGAGTGGTACGTGCGTCGGCACCTGGGTGTGGAGCTGGACCCGCAGCAGCAGGCTCTCTGGCAGCGCGCCAGCGACCTGCTGATCGACAGCGCCCTGGCCCAGCCCAAGGTGTTGGTGCACCGCGACTACATGCCGCGCAACCTCATGCTCAGCACGCCCAATCCCGGCGTGCTCGACTTCCAGGACGCAGTCTACGGCCCGGTGACCTACGACATCACCTGCCTGTTCAAGGATGCCTTCCTCAGTTGGCCCCAGGCCCGCGTGCGTGAATGGCAGCGCGGTTACTGGGAGCGCGCCGTACAACTGGGCATCCCGGTGCAGGCGGATTTCGACGACTTCCTGCGCGCCAGCGATTTGATGGGCGTGCAACGTCATCTCAAGGTCATCGGCATCTTCTCGCGTATCTGCCACCGCGACGGCAAGCCGCGTTACCTGGCCGATGTGCCGCGTTTCTTTGCTTATATAGAAGCCGTGCTCGCCGAGCGCCCCGAACTCGATGCGCTGGGTGAGCTGCTTTGCAGCCTGCGCCAGCCGGCCGAGGCCGTGTTATGAAGGCGATGATCCTGGCGGCCGGCAAGGGCGAACGCATGCGCCCGCTCACCCTGCACACGCCCAAGCCGCTGGTGCAGGCCGGCGGCAAGCGCTTGATCGAATATCACCTGGAGGCGCTGGCCAGGGCAGGCTTTACCGACATCGTGATCAACCATGCCTGGCTCGGCCAACAGATCGAGCGCTACCTTGGCGACGGCGCGCAGTTCGGTGTGCGCATCCGTTATTCCGCCGAGGGCGAGCCGCTGGAAACCGGCGGCGGGATTTTCCAGGCCTTGCCGCTGCTGGGGGATGAGCCGTTTCTGGTGGTCAATGGCGATATCTGGACCGACTACGACTTTACCCGTCTCAAGCAGCCGATCCAGGGCCTGGCCCACCTGGTGATGGTCGACAACCCGGCGCATCACCCATCGGGCGGGGATTTTCGCCTGGATGACGGCCTGCTTCATGATGCGGCGCCCGGTGCCGATAACCTGACCTTCAGTGGCATTTCAGTGCTCGACCCACGTTTGTTCGCGGGTTGCAGCGCTGGCGCCTTCAAACTCGCGCCGCTGTTGCGCGAGGCGATGGCCAGGGATCAGGTAACGGGAGAGCACATGACGGGACGCTGGATTGATGTCGGCACGCTGGAGCGTCTGGCGCATGTCGAAACCCTGCTGACAGCGGGGCACTAGCATGCTGTGGCCAGGGACGCTGATCGGCGCCGGGGCTGGCTATGCCATTGCCAGTATTCCGGGGGCTTTATTGGGCGCATTGCTGGGGCAGGCGCTGGACCGCCGCCTGCAGTTGCAAAGCTGGGAACAGTTGCGTGAACGCCTGGGTGGGCGCCCGGTGTTGCGCAACGACGAATTGTTGTTTGTGCTGCTGGGCCGCCTGGCCAAAAGCAACGGCCGCGTGGTGGATGGGCATATCCAGCAGGCCCGCCAGGAAATGCGTGCATTGGACATGAGCGAGCCGGCCCGGCATCGGGCAATTGCTGCGTTTAATCGGGGCAAGTCCGGATCCGACCGGGTGCGCACCTATTTGCGCGTGCTCAAGGCCCAGCCCCATGCGGCGGAGGGTGTGCTGCGCGCCTGCTGGCGCATGGCATGGGCGGACGGCAAGGCGGACAACGCCGAGCGCGACCTCATTGATCTGTGGGGTAAATGGCTGGGCTGGACCCCGCAACAGCTGCAGGCGCTGGCGTCCGACTATGCGCCGGAGCGCAAGCCGGTGGCCAACCGGGGCGGCGCCTATCAGGACGCCCTGCGCATTCTGGGGGTGACCGCGACGAGCGAACCGTCCGTGATCAAGCGTGCCTACCGTCGCCTGCTCAGCCGCCATCACCCGGATAAAATCGCTGGCTCAGGCGCCAGCCCCGCGCAAGTGCGCGAGGCCACCGAACGTACCCGAGAGTTGCACAATGCATATGCGCTGATCCGCGAGCGCCGGGATTTTCGCTGACAGTGTCGAAATGACAACCCAATGAATACAGGAGGAGTTGCTTCCGACCGAAGACCTCTGTGGCGAGCGGGCTTGCCCCGCGTTGGGGTGCGAAGCGCCCCCAATCGAGCAAAACGCGGTGTACCTGATACGGCTCAGCGCCTGGCTTTGGAGCTGCTGCGCAGCCCAACGCAGGACAAGCCTGCTCGCCACAGGGAATCTGCGCTTAACTGAACGGCATTAGGGCAAGCCCGCTCGCCACAATGGCCCCCTGACTACTGGGTTTAAGCATTCAACCTGGTTCTGTGGTGTCAGTCGGCGTTGCCCTGCGGACTCAGCCAGCCGCGAACCCTGCGGTACAACTGCTCCTGCTCGGCCGAGCTGTTGCCGGGCAGCGTCTTGAGCGACACCTGCTTGTAACCCTCATTTTTCGCGCGCTTGGCGGCCTGGCTGCGCGCCAGGGCGTTTTTGCTGGCGGCTGCGCTGTCTTGATAGAAGACGTCCGCAGTCGGCAGTTTCAGCGCCGGTGCCAGTTGCAGCAGGTCCGGCTGGCGGGCCGGCGGGGTCTTGCCGGCCACCATCACCAGTTTCTGCACCTGGGCCGGTTGTTTCTCGCTCAGGTAACGCGCGGCCCACCAGGCACCGGTGCCATGGCCGAGCAGCACCACGCTGCGCGCGCTCTGGGCCTGGGCGAAGGCCACGGCGGCGTCGATACGGTCGAAGATGCGTTTGGCGTCGGTCTTGTCCTGTTCATCCGCACCGGGTACCACGGCCGGGTCGGTGCCTTCGGCCTCGGCGCTGGCGGCCTGTTCGATCGGCTTGGCGGCGGTGCTGCCTTCCTTGCTGCTGGTGTCAACGGCGGCCTTGGGGGATTCCATTACCCGGGGCGGCAGGGTGTCGAGGTTCACGTCCGGCAACGACAGACTGAGCGTGCCCCAGTTGGCGTCCGGCAATTTACGTCGCAGCGGCGCAACTGCCTGCGGCCAGTCCGCCGTTTCCCCGGCACCCGGCACGATAATCACCACACCTTCGGCTTCGGCGCTGTTGGCCGGCTTCCACAGGGCCAGGAATGACTCGCTGCCAGCCTGCAGTTGTTGCTGCTCGCCACGCGGGAGCTGGCGCTCGAGGGCGGCGGACTCTTCCTGGCTGCGCTCCACCAGAGGCTGGCGCTCGGCCGGTTTTTCGGCGGCGGGCGCAGGGGCGTCGGCGGCCTGGACAGAAAAGGCGCTGGTAAATAACAGCGACAGGCACAATGCTGGCACTGCTGAGCGGTTGGGTGATGGCATCGTTGCTTCCCGGCCGGAATGATTCCAGCAGCCTAATGGGTTGGTCAGTATTTGTCAGTGACGTGAGACGTGATCATGGGTTTTCGCTGTGTGCTGTTTATCGGCGGTCTGTGCCTCGCCTTGATCGCCAATGCGGCCCCTGCGCCGGGCGTACCGCAGGCGCAACTCAATGCCGAGCAACGGGAATGGCTGGCCCGTCATCCGCAACTGCGCGTCGGCCTGGTGCTGCAGGCACCGTATGCGCAATACGACCGGCGGTTGCAGCGTTTGTCCGGAGCCAATGTGGAATTGATGCAATGGCTGGCCAAGGCGCTGAATATCGAGCTGTCGTGGCGCAATTTTCCTGCTCAGGAGTCACTCGAAACCGCCCTGCGCGACGGCGAGATCGATATCGCCCCCGGCTTGCAGCAAACCCCGGCCGGCTTGCGCCTGTGGTCGTTCAGCGATCCCTACATGCGTGTGCCGCAGCACATCGTCGGCATCCGCGAGGGCGGCGGTGCGGTGGAGCTGGAAAAGCTCGACAGCCTCTCGCGCATCGCCGTGCGCATGCCCAGCGCAGTGGCCGATTATCTGCGCAGCACTTATCCCGGCCTCAATCTGCAAGGCGTGCCCATGGAGCGCCAGGCCCTGCAATTGTTGGTGAGTCAGCAGGCCCGCTATGCGGTGGTGGACGAAGCGCAGTTGAGCCGGCTGTCGGGCGAAGCGGAGTTCGCCGGGTTGGCGGTGGTGGGCGATGTTGGCCTGCCGCAATTGCTGCGGGTGGCGACGCGCCGCGATTGGCCCCAGCTGGCAGGCATCATGCAGAGCGCCCTGCGCGCCATCCCCGCCCGCGACCTCGACCAATTGCACAATCGCTGGCTGCAACCCCAGTATCCACGCCTGTCCGCATCCCCCGGGTTGTGGCAAAACCTCTGCCTGCTGCTGGGCCTGTTGCTGCTTGCCAGCCTGACGCTGGTGGCTTGGCAGCGCCGTCAGCAGCGCGGGCTCGAACGCAGCCTGCTGGCCGCGCGTGAAGAAAGTGCCGCCCGCGCCGCCGGCGCTGAAGCGCTGCGGCTGACGCAGTTTTCCATCGATCAAAGCACCGTCGGAATTCTCTGGGTCAACTGGGACAGCCATGTGCGCTACGCCAACCGTGCGGCCGAAAGCATGCTCGGCTACGGCCCCGGCGCGCTGATCGAACGGCCGCTGGCCGCGCTTGATCCCACGCTGGACATGGACCGCTGGCTCAACCTGTGGAAGCGCGCGCGGGCCAACGAAGAGGCGCCACAGAACTTCGCCACCGACTGCACGCGCGCCGATGGCAGCATCGTGCCAGTCACGGTGTCGCTGAGTTTTCTGCGCTTTGCCGAGGCCGAATACCTGGTGGTCTATCTCAATGACGTCACCGAACTGCGCCGCACCCTGGCTGCCTTGCTGCAAAGCGAAGCGCAATTGCGCGAACTCTCCGCCCACCTGGAAACCGTGCGCGAAGAAGAAAAGGCACGTATCGCCCGCGAGGTGCACGACGAACTCGGGCAGATGCTCACGGTGCTCAAGCTGGAAACCTCCATGTGCGAGCTGGCCTATGCGCAGCTTGATCCCGGGCTGCATGAGCGCTTGAACAGCATGAAGCGTCTGATCGCCCAACTATTCCAACTGGTACGCGACGTGGCCACGGCCCTGCGCCCGCCGATTCTGGATGCCGGGATCGGCTCGGCCATCGAATGGCAGGCGCGGCGGTTCGAAGCGCGCACGCAGATTCCTTGCCTGGTGCAGGTGCCGGAACACCTGCCGACCCTGAGTGATGCCAAGGCCATCGGCCTGTTCCGTATCCTGCAGGAGGCGCTGACCAATGTGATGCGCCATGCCCAGGCGCATACTGTCGAACTGACCCTGGCGATAGACGGCGAGTCCCTGCGGCTGAGCATCAGCGATGACGGCGTGGGGTTCGTCCAGACCGGGGAGCGCCCGGTGTCGTTCGGCCTGGTGGGCATGCGCGAGCGGGTGCTGATCATGGGCGGGCTGTTGACCCTGGACAGCGCGTTGGGGGAGGGCACCACCCTGAGTGTCACGGTGCCGCTGGATGCCTAACTACAAAAGGAAACCCCTGTGATCCGCGTACTGGTAGCCGAAGACCACACCATTGTTCGAGAGGGCATCAAGCAATTGATCGGTCTGGCCAAAGACCTGCTGGTGGTTGGCGAGGCCAGCAACGGCGAGCAGTTGCTCGAGACCTTGCGCCATGTGCCCTGCGAAGTGGTGCTGCTGGATATTTCGATGCCGGGCGTCAATGGGCTGGAAGCGATTGCGCGTATTCGCGCGCTGAACGATCCGCCGGCGATCCTGGTGCTGTCGATGCACGACGAAGCCCAAATGGCCGCGCGCGCCCTGAAAGTCGGTGCGGCAGGGTACGCCACCAAGGACAGCGACCCCGCGCTGCTGCTGGCGGCGATTCGCAAGGTGGCGGCGGGTGGGCGCTATATCGACCCGGACCTGGCCGACCGGATGGTCTTCGAGGTCGGCCTCACCGACTCGCGGCCGTTGCATTCGCTGCTCTCGGAGCGGGAGTTTTCGGTGTTCGAGCGCCTGGCCCAGGGGGCCAACGTCAATGACATCGCCCAGCAACTGGCCCTGAGCAACAAGACCATCAGCACCCACAAGGCGCGTTTGATGCAGAAGCTGCATATCACCTCATTGGCCGAGCTGGTGAAGTACGCCATGGAGCACAAGCTTCTCTAGCGACTTACCCAATAACGACGACCCGGAAAACCACCGCCGCACCGTTCCTGCCGTGTGCAGCTCGCGCCTTGCCACGGTACTGTCCCATCCCCGCCATCGGTGTAGGGCAATCCCTACCCGCCACCTTCCGTCCGGCTGATGCGATTCTCTCCTGGCCCCCGATTTCCGGGGCCTCGCGCCTGGACTACGCTTGTGCCACAGCAGTCCAAAACACAAAGGTGCGGGTATGAGCGAGGTGGATTCAAAGGATGTGCTGGTCAGCTTTCGTGGCGTGCAGAAGAGCTACGACGGCGAGAACCTGATCGTCAAGGACCTCAACCTGGAGATTCGCAAGGGCGAGTTCCTGACCCTGCTCGGGCCGTCCGGTTCGGGCAAGACCACCAGCCTGATGATGCTCGCCGGTTTCGAGACACCCACCGCCGGCGAGATCCAGCTGGCCGGGCGCTCCATCAACAACGTGCCGCCGCACAAGCGCGATATCGGCATGGTGTTCCAGAATTACGCGCTGTTCCCGCACATGACCGTCGCCGAAAACCTCGCCTTTCCCTTGTCGGTACGCTCGTTGAGCAAGACCGATATCAGCGAACGGGTCAAACGCGTGCTGAGCATGGTCCAGCTCGATGCCTTCGCCCAGCGCTACCCCGCGCAGCTGTCCGGCGGCCAGCAACAGCGCGTGGCCCTGGCCCGCGCGCTGGTGTTCGAGCCACAGCTGGTGTTGATGGACGAACCCCTTGGCGCCCTCGACAAGCAACTGCGCGAGCACATGCAGATGGAGATCAAGCACCTGCACCAGCGCCTCGGCTTGACCGTGGTGTACGTGACCCACGACCAGGGCGAAGCCTTGACCATGTCCGACCGCGTAGCAGTGTTTCATCAGGGCGAAATCCAGCAGATCGCCGCGCCGCGCAGCTTGTATGAAGAGCCGAAAAACACTTTCGTCGCCAACTTCATCGGCGAAAACAACCGCCTCAATGGCCGCCTGCACAGCCACACCGGCGAGCGTTGCGTGGTGGAGCTGGCGCGGGGCGAGAAGGTCGAGGCGCTGGCGGTGAACGTTGGCGAGGTCGGCGGCCCCGTCACCCTGTCGGTGCGCCCGGAGCGCGTCAGCCTCAACGGCACCAGCGAACGCTGCGTCAACCGTTTCTCCGGGCGCGTGGTGGAGTTCATCTACCTGGGCGACCACGTGCGGGTGCGCCTGGAGGTCTGCGGCAAGACCGATTTCTTTGTGAAACAACCGATTGCCGAGCTGGACCCGGCCCTGGCGGTCGGCGACGTGGTACCGATTGGCTGGCAAGTCGAGCACGTTCGCGCACTCGACCCACTTCTAGAGGCGAACTGATCGCCCCCTGGCTTCACCAACCCTGCACGTGGAGAGCACAACAATGTTGAAATCCCTTAAGTATTCGGCCCTGGCACTTGGCTTGATGGGCGCCACACAAGCCATGGCAGGCCCCGACCTGACCGTGGTGTCGTTCGGTGGCGCGAACAAGGCGGCCCAGGTCAAGGCGTTCTACGCGCCGTGGGAAAGTGCGGGCAATGGCAAGATTGTCGCCGGCGAATACAACGGTGAGATGGCCAAGGTCAAAGCCATGGTCGACACCAAGAGCGTGTCCTGGGACCTGGTGGAAGTGGAGTCGCCGGAACTGTCCCGTGGCTGCGACGAAGACATGTTCGAGCCTCTCGACCCGAAGCTGTTCGGCAACACCGCCGACTATGTGAAGGGCGCGATCCAGCCGTGCGGCGTGGGTTTCTTCGTGTGGTCGACCGTGCTGGCCTATAACGCCGACAAACTGGCTTCCGCGCCAACCAGTTGGGCGGATTTCTGGGACACCAAGAAATTCCCCGGCAAGCGTGGCCTGCGCAAGGGCGCCAAGTACACCCTGGAATTTGCGCTGATGGCCGACGGAGTAGCGCCCAAAGACGTGTACAAAGTGCTGGCCGGCAAAGATGGCCAGGACCGCGCATTCAAGAAACTCGACGAACTCAAACCGTCGATCCAGTGGTGGGAAGCCGGCGCACAGCCGCCGCAGTACCTGGCCTCGGGTGACGTGGTGATGAGCTCGGCCTACAACGGCCGCATCGCCGCCGTGCAGAAAGAAAGCAACCTCAAAGTGGTGTGGAATGGCGGTATCTACGACTTCGACGCCTGGGCCATCCCTAAAGGCCTGGCCAAGGACCGCGCGGAAGCGGCGAAGAAATTCATCGCCTTCTCAGTGCAGCCGCAGCAGCAGAAGACCTACTCGGAAAACATCGCCTACGGCCCGGCGAACACCCAGGCCGTGCCGTTGCTGGCCAAGGACGTCCTCAAGGACATGCCGACCACCCCGGAAAACATCGCCAACCAGGTGCAGATCGACGTGAGCTTCTGGGCCGATAACGGCGAGCAACTGGAGCAGCGCTTCAATTCCTGGGCGGCCAAGTAAGCAGCAGCACCGCTGACCCCCTGTGGTAGGGGGCTTGCTCCCGATGGCAGAGGGTCAGGCAACAGACAGGCTGACTTGCCCCCCGCTATCGGGAGCAAGCCCCCTCCCACAAGGGTGTGCATTTATCTTCAATATCCGGAGTCAGCCATGGCCATCGCCGTTCCTTCGAACGAGGTCAACAGCCCCACCCTCAAGCAGCGCTTGGCGCGTGCCGAGCGGCTCAACCGCTGGAAGGCGCAGGCCTTGATTGCGCCGCTGGTGCTGTTTTTGCTGCTGGTGTTTCTGGTGCCGATTGTCGCGCTGTTGTTCAAGAGTGTCGGCAACCCGGAAGTGGTGGCGGGCTTGCCGCGTACCGTGGTGGCCGTGACGGCCTGGGACGGGCGCGGCCTGCCGGGCGAGCCGGTGTACCAGGCGCTCAGCGAAGACCTGGGCGAGGCGCGTAAAAACCAGACCCTGGGCGACTTGTCCAAACGCTTGAACATGGAACTGGCGGGCTATCGCAGCCTGCTGACGAAAACCGCGCGGGCGCTGCCGTTTGCCGAAACGCCCGGCTCTTACAAGCAAGCGCTGGAAAACCTCGACGAACGCTGGGGCGACCCAGCCTACTGGCAGGCGATCCGGCGTAATACCAGCAGCGTTACCCCGTACTACCTGCTGGCGGCCGTCGATCACCGCATCGACGACCTCGGCGAGATCGCCCCGGCCACGCCCGACCAGGCGATCTACCTGGACATCTTCGCCCGCACCTTCTGGATGGGCCTGGTGATCACCGTGATCTGCCTGCTGCTGGCCTACCCGCTGGCGTACCTGCTGGCCAACCTGCCGGCGCGCAAAAGCAACCTGCTGATGATTCTGGTGCTGTTGCCGTTCTGGACCTCGATTCTGGTGCGGGTGGCGGCGTGGATCGTGTTGCTGCAGTCGGGCGGCCTGATCAACAGCGCGCTGATGGGCCTGGGCCTGATCGACAGCCCGCTGGAACTGGTGTTCAACCGCACCGGGGTCTACATCTCCATGGTGCACATCCTGCTGCCGTTCATGATTCTGCCGATCTACAGCGTGATGAAGGGCATTTCGCCTACCTACCTGCGTGCGGCGATTTCCCTGGGGTGTCACCCGTTCGCCAGTTTCTGGCGCGTGTACTTCCCGCAGACCTACGCCGGTGTCGGCGCCGGCTGCCTGCTGGTGTTCATTCTGGCAATTGGTTACTACATCACCCCGGCCTTGCTGGGCAGCCCGAACGACCAGATGGTCAGCTACTTCGTGGCGTTCTACACCAACACCAGCATCAACTGGGGCATGGCCACGGCATTGGGCGGTCTGCTGCTGCTGGCCACCGTGTTGCTGTACCTGATCTACAACCGACTGGTAGGCGCGAGCCGCCTGCGTCTGAGCTGAGGAGGCTTGCGATGCTGAGTCCTTATATGTCACCAGTGGAACGGGTGTGGTTCTACAGCTTGCGGGTGCTGTGCGGCCTGATCCTGCTGTTCCTGATTTTGCCGGTGCTGGTGATTATCCCGCTGTCGTTCAACAGCGGCAGTTTCCTGGTGTACCCGTTGCAGGGCTTTTCGCTGCATTGGTATGAGGATTTCTTCGCCTCGGCCGAATGGATGCGCGCGCTGAAGAACAGCATTATCGTGGCGCCGGCGGCCACCGTGCTGGCGATGGTGTTCGGCACGCTGGCGGCGATTGGCCTGACGCGCGGCAATTTTCCCGGCAAGGCGCTGGTGATGGCCCTGGTGATTTCGCCGATGGTGGTGCCGGTGGTGATTATCGGCGTGGCCAGTTATTTGTTCTTTGCACCGCTGGGGCTGGGCAACAGCTTTTTTTCGCTGATCGTGGTGCATGCGGTGCTGGGCGTGCCGTTCGTGATCATCACCGTGTCGGCCACCTTGCAGGGGTTCAACCATAATCTGGTGCGTGCGGCGGCGAGCCTCGGGGCCTCACCGTTGACCGCGTTTCGTCGGGTGACCTTGCCATTGATTGCGCCCGGGGTGATTTCCGGGGCGCTGTTCGCCTTTGCCACCTCGTTCGATGAGGTGGTGGTGACGCTGTTCCTCGCTGGCCCCGAGCAAGCCACCCTGCCACGGCAGATGTTCAGCGGTATCCGCGAAAACCTCAGCCCGACGATTGCCGCGGCGGCGACCTTGCTGATCGGGTTCTCGGTGCTGCTGTTGCTGACGCTGGAGTGGTTGCGTGGGCGCAGCGAGAAGCTGCGGACGGCGCAGGTCTAGAGATCAGGTAGAGATCCATTGTGGGAGGGGGCTTGCTCCCTCCCACATTTGAATTGTGTGCATTCAGATGCTGAATGGCAGACAACGCTCATCTGTCAGCTATCCTTGTGCCAGCCCATCACCGATAAGAGGCCGCGCACATGAGTACTTCCTCATTCAAGATCGCCCACAAACTGCTCACCGGCGCTGGCGCCATCGAGCAACTCGCCGCCGAACTCACGCGCCTGGATGTGGATAACCCGCTGATCGTCACCGATGCCGCGCTGGTCAAGTCCGGCACCGTGGCGCTGGCGCTCGAACACCTGGGCGGACGCACCTATGAGATTTTCGACCGTGTGCTGCCCGACCCGGAAATCGCCATCGTCGAAGACTGCATGCAGGTCTATCGCGACGGTGGGCACGACGGGCTGATCGGTCTGGGCGGCGGCAGTGCCATCGATATCGCCAAGAGCGTGGCGGCCTACGCCGGCTACCACGGCGCCCTGGCGGATTTGTTCGGCGTCGACCAGGTGCCGCGCAAAGGGCCGCCGCTGATCGCCATCCCCACCACGGCCGGCACTGGTTCGGAGGTGACCAATGTGGCGATTCTCTCCGACAAGGCGGCGCAATTGAAGAAGGGCATCGTCAGCGACTACCTGCTGCCGGATGTGGCGCTGATCAGCCCGCAAATGACCCTGACCTGCCCGCGCAGCGTCACCGCCGCCAGCGGTCTGGATGCGTTGGTGCATGCCATCGAGTCTTACCTGTCGCTGAATGCGTCGCCGATCACCGATGCGCTGGCCATTGGCGCGGTCAAGCTGATTGCCAACGCGCTGCCCAAGGCGTATGCCAACCCGGCCAATCTCAAGGCCCGTGACGATATGGCCACCGCCAGCCTGATGGCCGGCATGGCGTTCGGCAATGCCGGCGTGGGCGCGGTGCATGCGTTGGCGTACCCGCTGGGCGGACGCTTCAACATCGCCCACGGCGTGAGCAACGCGCTGTTGCTGCCCTACGTGATGCACTGGAACAAACTGGCCTGTGTCGAGCGCATGCAGGACATTGCCCTGGCCATGGGCGTGAATGTCACCGGGCTGAGCGCCAATGACGCCGCCGACCAGGCTGTCGAGGCGATGACGCGCCTGTGCGCCGCCGTCGAAATCCCGGCCGGGCTGCACAGTTTCGGGGTGCCCGAGGACGCGATCCCGGCCATGGCGGTGGAAGCGGCGGGCATAGAGCGTCTAATGCGCAACAACCCGCGCAAGCTCAGCGCGGCGGATATCGAGAAAATCTACCGGGCCGCTTTCTGATCCTTGAACGAGGTCACGGTGCGCGCGGCAAAGCATGAGGTATACAATGCGCGCCATTGTGATTTAGCTCAGAAAAGGTGCGTCATGCAGCCCTTCGTCATTGCTCCATCGATTCTCTCCGCCGACTTCGCCCGCCTGGGTGAAGAAGTGGACAAGGTGTTGGCCGCCGGTGCCGACTTCGTGCACTTCGATGTCATGGACAACCACTACGTGCCCAACCTGACCATCGGCCCGATGGTCTGCGCAGCGCTGCGCAAGTACGGCATCACCGCGCCGATCGACGCGCACCTGATGGTCAGCCCGGTCGACCGCATCATCGGTGACTTCATCGAGGCCGGCGCCACTTACATCACCTTCCACCCGGAAGCCACGCTGCACGTCGACCGCACCCTGCAACTGATCCGCGAAGGCGGCTGCAAGGCGGGCCTGGTGTTCAACCCGGCCACGCCCCTGAACGTGCTTGAGTACGTGATGGACAAGGTCGACATGGTGCTGCTGATGAGCGTCAACCCGGGCTTCGGCGGGCAGAAGTTCATCCCCGGCACCCTGAACAAGCTGCGCGAAGCGCGGGCGCTGATCGACGCTTCGGGCCGGGATATCCGCCTGGAGATCGACGGCGGGGTGAACGTCAATAATATCCGCGACATCGCTGCCGCCGGTGCCGACACCTTTGTGGCCGGCTCGGCGATCTTCAATGCGCCGAACTACCAGGAAGTCATCGACAAGATGCGCGCCGAACTGGCGCTGACGCGTCCATGAGCGGCTTCGAGCAGCTGTTTCCCGGCAAGCTGCCACGGCTGGTGATGTTCGATCTGGACGGTACGTTGATCGATTCGGTGCCCGACCTGGCTGCGGCGGTGGACACCATGCTGCTCAAACTGGGGCGCAAGCCGGCAGGGATCGAGGCGGTGCGCGACTGGGTGGGTAATGGCGCGCCGATGCTGGTGCGCCGGGCCCTGGCCAACCATATCGACGCCACGGGTGTCGACGAGGTGGAGGCCGAGCACGCTCTGGAACTGTTCAACGCGGCCTATGAAAGCAGCCATGAATTGACAGTGGTGTACCCCGGCGTGCGCGACACCCTCAAGTGGCTGCACAAAAAGGGCGTGGAAATGGCCCTGATCACCAACAAGCCGGAACGCTTTGTCGCGCCGCTGCTGGACCAGATGAAAATCGGCCGCTATTTCCGCTGGATCATCGGCGGCGATACCTTGCCGCAGAAAAAGCCCGACCCGGCGGCGCTGTTTTTCGTGATGAAAATGGCCAATATTCCGGCATCCCAGTCGTTGTTCGTCGGCGACTCGCGCAGCGATGTGCAGGCGGCGAAAGCCGCAGGCGTGCAGTGCGTGGCCTTGAGTTATGGCTACAACCATGGCCGGCCGATTGCCGAAGAATCGCCGGCGCTGGTGATTGATGATCTGCGCCTGTTAATCCCCGGTTGCCTGGGAGCGGGCGCTGGGATAACGTTGCCCGACATCGACCCGTCCCCTTCTGGAAATGCCATCGTGGTGGTTACCCGCAAACTCTGGATGAAAGTCATCAAGGCTCTGGCCCGCTGGCGTTGGCGCGCCTGACTGCTCCTGGCCGCACCCTGCGGCACGTTTGCCTACCCGACCGCCAGACCCTCATGCCACGAGGCACATCATGACCCGCGAAGAATTCCTGCGTTTGGCCGCTGCCGGCTATAACCGTATTCCCCTGGCCTGCGACACCTTGGCCGACTTCGACACGCCGTTGTCGATCTACCTGAAACTGGCCGACGAGCCCAACTCCTACCTGCTCGAATCGGTACAGGGCGGCGAAAAGTGGGGCCGTTATTCGATCATCGGCCTGCCGTGCCGCACGGTGATGCGGGTGCACGATCACCACGTGAGCATCACCCACGATGGCGTCGAGATCGAAAGCCATGACGTGGAAGACCCGCTGGCCTTCGTCGAAAGCTTCAAGGCGCGCTACAACGTGCCGACCATCCCGGGCCTGCCGCGTTTCAACGGCGGCCTGGTCGGGTATTTCGGCTACGACTGCGTGCGCTATGTGGAAAAGCGCCTGGGCAAATGCCCGAACCCGGACCCGCTGGGCGTGCCTGACATTCTGCTGATGGTCTCCGACGCGGTGGTGGTGTTCGACAACCTGGCCGGCAAGATGCACGCCATCGTGCTCGCCGACCCGGCCCAGGCCGATGCGTTCGAGCAGGGGCTGGCGAGCCTCGAAGCCTTGTTGGACAAACTGCGCCAGCCGATCACTCCGCGTCGCGGCCTGGACCTCAGCCGTCCGCCGGCCGCCGATCCGATCTTTCGCTCAAGCTTCACTCAGGATGACTACGAGCGCGCAGTCGATACCATCAAGGAATATATCCTTGCCGGAGACTGCATGCAGGTGGTGCCGTCGCAGCGCATGTCCATTGACTTCAAGGCTGCGCCCATCGACTTGTATCGCGCACTGCGCTGCTTCAACCCGACGCCGTACATGTACTTTTTCAACTTTGGCGACTTTCACGTAGTGGGCAGTTCGCCGGAAGTGCTGGTGCGTGTCGAGGACAACCTGATCACCGTGCGCCCGATTGCCGGCACGCGTCCCCGTGGCGCGACCGAAGAAGCCGACCTGGCGCTGGAACAGGACCTGCTGAGCGACGACAAGGAAATTGCCGAGCACTTGATGCTGATCGACCTGGGCCGTAACGATACCGGGCGGGTCTCGGAAATCGGTTCGGTGAAGTTGACCGAGAAGATGGTGATCGAGCGTTATTCCAACGTGATGCACATCGTCTCCAACGTCACCGGCGAGCTGAAGGCCGGGCTGACCGCCATGGACGCACTGCGCGCGATTCTGCCGGCGGGCACCTTGTCGGGCGCGCCGAAGATTCGCGCGATGGAAATCATTGATGAGCTGGAGCCGGTCAAGCGCGGTGTCTACGGCGGTGCCGTGGGGTATTTTGCGTGGAACGGCAACATGGACACGGCGATTGCGATTCGCACGGCGGTGATCAAGGATGGCGAGCTGCATGTGCAAGCGGGTGGCGGGATTGTAGCCGACTCGGTGCCGGCCCTTGAGTGGGAGGAAACCCTGAACAAGCGCCGCGCGATGTTCCGGGCTGTGGCGTTGGCCGAGCAAACGCCGCAACGCTAAAGGCTGGCATTGAACAAAATGTGGGGGCTGGTAAGCCAGCTCCCACATTTGTTTTGTTCCGCTCTCAAGACTGCATCAGAAATCCAGACTCACGCCAACGCTGACGCCTTGCTGGGTCAAACTGTCATCCTTCCTCACGTTATACGCCGCCCGTAGTGCCAGCTCCTGAGTCAGCTTGTGGCTGACGCCCAGGCTCAGGCGATCCGAATTGCTGCGTGGCGTGTAGCCGTCCAGCTTGAAGTCGATGGCCTGCACGCTGTTGAGCGACATGTTCACTTTCTGCGTGTCATTTTCGAACTCGTGCTCGTGGGCAACTTCGCCGTACACCTGGGTCTGCGGTGTTACCCGGTAGCTGCCTTGCAGGCCTGCGCCCAGACGTTTGGAGTCGCGTTGCTGGTCATCAAAGGTGAGGGCCGTGGAGCGATTGTCTTTCTCCGAGTAGCCGTTGACTTCGACCCGTGCGTAATCGGCGCTGATGAACGGTGACAGGTGCCAGTCGCTGCCCGGCGCGGCGATGTCGTAGCCCACGCGGCTGCTCAAGGCCCACAGCCAGCCGTCGGTGTCGCCTTTTTCGGAGCCTTCGCTGACGCCCAGGGCGAACTTGCGTTTGAGGCTGTCGAAGTCCAGCTTGCCGCCGGTCAACGCCGCGTCGGCCCACCAGTGGTTTTGCTGATATTGGGCGAAGGCGGTGCCCATGTAGCTGTTGAGCTTGTAGTCCGAATCGTTGGCGCCGACTTCCAGGGTCTGGCGGTACAAGCCGGCCGCCACGCCGACGCGCCAGTCCTCGTTGAGCCGGTAGCTGCCGCCGACATTCAGGTTGTAGCCAGTGCCATCGCCACTCGCGGCGCTGTCCTGGTGGTTGAAGTCCACATGCTGGCCACCGCCGGCCACAATCGCGCGCCACTGGCCGACCGCTTGCCAACGGCCGTTATCGGCCTGCCATTGGTTGCGCAGTTCATCCTGGTGGGCGCGCAAGGTGCCTTGGGCCATTTCGGGCAGCAGGGTCAGTTCCCAGGGCGCCGACAGCAGTGAATAAGCGTAGTCGGCAATCAGGCGTTGCCCGGCGATGGTGGGGTGCACGGCGTCGTTGTAGATCAGCTTGGTCGGATCCGGGGTGGTGCCGCCGATGCCGTAGGTCGGGTTGGCGCTGCAGCCGTTGCCGCTGAAGCAGGTGCCGGTGAGGTTTTGCCCGGTGGCCAGGCCGAAGCGGCCGGGGGCGGCGAAGGTTTCATTGAGCAGCAGCGGAATGTTCAGCGGGATGATCTGCGCGTCGATCTGCGACAGCCGTTGCACCAGCGATTGGTTGAACAGGCTGCTGAGGGCCGAACTCGGCGCCTGCAGCAGTGTGCCGTTGATGGCCGGTGTGAGCCCCAGGTCGGGCAGCATCCACACCATGATGTAGCGGGCGCCGGCCTTTTGCAGGGCCTGGGCGCTGTCGGCCAGGCGGCCGCCTGCAGCGACGGCCTGGCCCGCGCTGAGCACGCGGCCTTGAATGAAGTCGTTACCGCCGCCGGAGAGAAAATACAGCGCGTTTGGATCCGCCCGCCCGCCGTTGGCCGGCAGGTAGCCCTGGCGGCTGCGCAATACCGTACCGCCGCCGGGATTGTTGGGCGGGACCGTGGCGTTGGACACCGAGTTGATCGAGTCCAGGATGTTGTCGGTACGGTAGCCGCCGACCGCCCAGTTGTTGCCGTCGGGCAGGCCCTGGGCCGCGCGAACCGGCGAGGTCGAGGCGTTCAGGTCGTTGGGCGCAACGCCCAGCCGGGTACCGAGCAAGGTCGATGAGACCAGGCCGAAGTCACCCTGGAAGTTCGGCCCGGTGCGGTTGGTAAAGCGCAGCGTCGACCCGGCGTTGCCATCCGGGAACTGGCCGGCGTCGGCCAGGCTGTCACCGAACACCACCATGGTTGAATAGGGCGAGGAGGCTGCAAGCGCCTGGGCACAGGCCAGGGACAACAGGCAGCCGGCGAGCGGGGCAAGAAGGGCGGGTTTTTGCATGACAAAGTCCATTTGGTTTTGTTGTATCGGAAGCGAAACATTAACCAGACATTGAGAATGTTCTTCAAGTGAAAACAGCTTTTTCCGATAAACCAAGGCAGGTCTACCCGCGTATTTGCGCGACTATATTGCACCGCTCGCGAGGCTACGCTACTGTGCCCCAACGTATGAACGAGACCCTCCCCGTGTTGATCATCAGCAAACTCTTGATGCGCGTCATCAAGGCTCACGCCCGTTGGCGTTGGCGCGCCTGACTGTTCCCTGCCGGCCCCGCCGGACCTGTACCGATTTGCCTTCTTCACCCTTTGTCTGACGCCCCGTGTCGGCTCGGCCGGCCACTGGAACGTGCGTTCGACAGCGGGTCACGCCCTGGAAGGCGGACATTCGAAATCAGTGAATTCAAGAGGTTTGAACCCACATGTTGCTGATGATTGATAACTACGATTCCTTTACCTACAACGTCGTGCAGTACCTGGGCGAACTCGGTGCCGAGGTCAAGGTGGTGCGCAACGACGAACTGAGCGTGGCGCAGATCGCAGCGCTGAACCCGGAACGCATCGTGGTTTCGCCTGGCCCCTGCACCCCGACCGAGGCGGGCATCTCCCTCGAAGCCATTCAGTATTTCGCCGGCAAGCTGCCTATCCTGGGCGTGTGTCTGGGCCATCAGTCCATCGGCCAGGCCTTTGGTGGTGACGTGGTGCGTGCGCGCCAGGTGATGCACGGCAAGACCAGCCCGGTGTTCCACAGGGACTTGGGCGTATTTCAGGCGTTGAACAATCCCGTAACAGTGACCCGCTACCATTCGCTGGTGGTCAAGCGTGAAACCCTGCCCGAGTGCCTGGAACCGACCGCCTGGACCCAGCTGGAAGACGGCTCGGTCGACGAGATCATGGGCCTGCGCCACAAGACGCTGAATATCGAAGGGGTGCAATTTCACCCTGAGTCGATTCTGACCGAGCAGGGTTACGAGCTGTTCGCCAACTTTCTCAAGCAGAGCGGCGGCACGCGCTAAGGACTTTTCATGGATATCAAGACTGCCCTGGGCCGTATCGTCGGCCACCTGGACCTGAGCACCGCGGAAATGAGCGATGTGATGCGCGAGATCATGACCGGTCAGTGCACCGACGCACAGATCGGTGCGTTCATGATGGCCATGCGCATGAAGAGCGAGAGCATCGACGAGATCGTCGGCGCTGTGTCGGTCATGCGCGAGCTGGCGGACAAGGTTGAACTCAAGACCCTCGACGGTGTGGTCGACGTGGTCGGCACTGGCGGCGATGGCGCGAATATCTTCAACGTGTCCACGGCGTCTTCATTTGTGGTTGCGGCGGCGGGCTGCACGGTGGCCAAGCACGGCAACCGTGCGGTGTCCGGCAAGAGCGGCAGTGCCGATCTGCTGGAAGCGGCGGGCATCTACCTGAACCTGACGCCGGTGCAAGTGGCACGCTGCATCGACAGCGTCGGCATCGGCTTCATGTTTGCCCAGTCCCATCACGGTGCGATGAAACACGCCGCCGGCCCGCGCAAGGATCTTGGCCTGCGCACCCTGTTCAACATGCTTGGCCCGCTTACGAATCCGGCCGGTGTGAAGCATCAGGTGGTGGGCGTGTTCAGCGAAGCCCTGTGCCGGCCGCTGGCCGAAGTGTTGCAACGCATGGGCAGCAAGCATGTGCTGGTGGTGCATTCCAAGGATGGCCTGGACGAATTCAGCCTGGCGGCGCCGACGTTTGTGGCGGAGCTCAAGAACGACCAAATCACCGAATATTGGGTCGAACCTGAAGACCTCGGCATGAAGAGCCAGAGTCTGCATGGCCTGGCGGTGGAAAGCCCGGCCGCGTCCCTGGAGTTGATCCGCGATGCCCTGGGGCGCCGCAAGACCGAGAACGGTCAAAAAGCGGCCGAGATGATTGTTCTGAATGCTGGCGCGGCACTTTACGCCGCCGACCATGCCTATAGTCTTAAAGAGGGTGTCGCCTTGGCTCATGATGCACTTCACACCGGTCTGGCTCGCGAAAAACTCGAAGAGCTGGGAGCATTCACTGCGGTATTCAAGATGGAGAATGAAGGATGAGTGTGCCAACCGTTCTACAAAAAATTCTGGCCCGCAAGGCAGAAGAAGTCGCTGAGCGCCGCGCGCGTGTGAGCCTGGCCGAGCTGGAAGCGCAGGCGAAAGTCGCCGATGCCCCGCGCGGTTTTGCCAATGCCTTGATCGCCCAGGCCAAGCTCAAGCAGCCTGCGGTGATTGCCGAGGTGAAAAAGGCCTCGCCGAGCAAAGGCGTCATTCGTGAGCACTTCGTTCCGTCCGACATTGCCGCCAGTTACGAGAAGGGCGGGGCGACGTGCCTCTCCGTGCTGACCGACATCGACTACTTCCAGGGCTCCGACCTGTTCCTGCAGCAGGCGCGCGCGGCGTGCAAGCTGCCGGTGATCCGCAAGGATTTCATGGTTGACCCGTACCAGATCATCGAAGCCCGTGCCCTGGGCGCCGACTGTGTACTGCTGATCGTCTCCGCGCTGGATGACGTAAAGCTGGCCGAACTGGCGGCGGTGGCCAAGAGCGTCGGTCTGGACGTGTTGGTTGAAGTACACGACGGCGATGAGCTGGAGCGCGCATTGAAAACCGTCGACACGCGGTTGGTTGGCGTGAACAACCGTAACCTGCACACCTTCGAAGTCAGCCTGGAAACCACCCTCGACCTGCTGCCGCGCATTCCGCGTGACCGCCTGGTGATCACCGAGAGTGGCATCGCCAACCGTGCCGATGTGGAACTGATGGAAATCAATGGCGTGTATTCGTTCCTGGTGGGCGAGACGTTCATGCGCGCCGAGCACCCGGGGGCGGAGTTGCAACGTCTGTTCTTCCCGGAGCGTGGCGTGCCGGTCGGCGGCTCGACACTGGACTGATTGAAACACGGTCAACCTGTGGGAGGGGGCTTGCTCCCGATGGCATTCGTTCAGTTGATGCGTATTTCGACTGATACTTCGCTATCGGGAGCAAGCCCCCTCCCACATTGGGTGTGGGTGTATTCAGGGAGATGGGCGCATGATTCAACCGATGGCGATGACTGTTGAGGCCGGCCTTGCCGCCGAGCAGGATTTGCTGGCAGCCGTTTGCGCAGGCGAGCAGGCATTCGGGTTGCTGTTCTGGCAGCCCACCGACCAGGCGTTGGTGATGCCGCGTCGCTTGAGCCGGTTGCCGGCGTTTGCGGCGGCGAGCGAGGTGTCGGCGCAGGCCGGTTGGCCGGTGCTGCTGCGCGAAACCGGCGGCGAGCCGGTGCCGCAGTCGGGCGCCACGGTGAATATCGCACTGGTCTACGCGCCACCCCGCAGCGAAGGAGACCAGGGGCGAATCGAAGCCGGTTATCAGCGTTTGTGCCAGCCGATCTGCGACGTGCTGATCGAGCTGGGCGGTGATGCCAGTGTGGGTGAAGTCGATGGCGCCTTCTGCGACGGGCGTTACAACGTCAACCTCAACGGTCGCAAGATGGTTGGCACCGCCCAGCGCTGGCGGCAAAGCGGCGGTCGTCCGGTGGGATTGGTACACGGCGCGTTACTACTGGATGACCACCGCCAGGCGTTGATTGCGGCAGTCAACCGTTTCAATCAAGCCTGTGGCCTGGAGCAGCGGGTGCGCGCCGACAGCCATATTGCCCTGCATGAAGCTTTTGCCGCGCCCGATGCCATCGGCCGGCTCGACACTTTGTACCGTCAGATGCTCGCCGGTTTCATGCCCGCTTAACGCGTGCCGAACACCACCATCGTCTTGCCTTTGACGTGCACCAGGTTGCGTTCTTCCAGGTCCTTGAGTACGCGACCGACCATTTCCCGTGAACAGCCGACAATGCGCCCGATCTCCTGGCGCGTCACTTTGATCTGCATGCCATCCGGGTGGGTCATGGCATCGGGTTGTTTGCACAACTCCAGCAGGCACCGGGCCACGCGGCCGGTGACGTCGAAGAATGCCAGGTCGCCGACTTTGCGCGTGGTGTCGCGCAGACGCTGGGCGATCTGACCGCTCAGGGCATACAGGATGTCGGGGTCCTGTTGGGACAGTTCACGAAACTTGGTGTAGCTGATCTCGGCGACTTCGCATTCGACCTTGGCGCGTACCCAGGCACTGCGTTCCTGTTCCTTTCCGGCTTGTTCGAACAGGCCCAGCTCGCCAAAGAAATCGCCGGTGTTGAGGTAGGCGATGATCATCTCGCGGCCGTCGTCGTCCTCGATCAGGATGGTGACCGAGCCCTTGATGATGAAAAACAGTGTTTCGGAGCGTTCGCCGGCGCAGATGATGTTGTGCTTGGCCGGGTAGCGCCGGCGCTGGCAATGCATCAACAGCTTGTCGAGATTCTTGATCTTGGGTGTGGGAGTAAGGGCAACCATGGTTGTTTCCCGAAAGGCGACGCTAAGGAATTGAAGTTATGCTCTCCGACAGTGGCAATACGCCATCGAATTGGCGCCAGCTTACCAGACACATTCTGTCTCGATTAGCGAATTTATCGGGTAAACGTTTTTATTGATCGCATTCGCGCCAAACGCTGCCGCTGCCGGGCCCTGTGCTAAGCTGGCGACCCTTTTTTAGCAGTGGAGTCTGGGCGATGAAGGCACGCATCCAATGGGCGGGCGAAGCCATGTTCCTCGGTGAGTCGGGCAGCGGCCATGTGGTGGTGATGGACGGTCCGCCTGAAGCGGGCGGCCGCAACCTCGGCGTGCGGCCGATGGAAATGCTGCTGCTGGGCGTGGGCGGCTGCAGCAATTTCGACGTGGTCAGTATCCTGAAAAAGTCCCGTCAGGCGGTAGAGAGCTGCGAGGCGTTTCTGGAGGCCGAGCGCGCCACGGAAGATCCCAAGGTGTTTACCAGGATTCACATGCATTTTGTGGTGAAGGGGCGGGCGCTGAAGGAGGCCCAGGTCAAGCGGGCCATCGAGCTGTCGGCTGAGAAGTATTGCTCGGCGTCGATCATGCTGGGTGCGGCCGGCGTGGCCATCACCCATGATTACGAGATTATCGAACTGGGTTGAGCGCCAGGAGCGAGCACGCTCGCTCCTGCTAGATACGGTAGGTGCTTTTGGTCATGACTTTGGCCAGCAGGCCCATGCCGAATCGTACCGGCGCCGGGAAGCGAAAACCGCCGGCATCCAACGCGCTGTCCGCGTGGAGGGCTTCATCAATGCGCATCTGTTCGAGGATTGCCCGGGATTTTTCGTCCTCTGCCGGCAATTGCTCGAGGTGCTCATCCAGATGCTTGCACACCTGATGCTCGGTGGCGGCGACGAAGCCCAGGCTCACCTTGTCGCTGATCAGGCCGGCGGCAGCGCCGATGCCGAATGACAAACCATAGAACAGCGGATTGAGCACGCTGGGATGACTGCCCAACTGGCGGATGCGTTGCTCGCACCAGGCCAGGTGGTCGACTTCTTCCTCGGCCGAATGCTCCATCGCGGCGCGCACCTGCGGCAGCTTGGCGGTCAGGGCCTGGCCCTGGTACAGCGCCTGGGCACACACTTCGCCGGTATGGTTGATGCGCATCAGGCCGGCGACATGGCGGGTCTCGGTCGCGCTCATCTGGGCATCGGGCTGCACGATGGCCGGCGAGGGGCGGTGAGGCTGGCCGCTGAAGGGCAATAGCGTGCGCATGGCGGTGTCGGCTTGCAGCAGCAGGCGGTCAATCGGCGAGTAGTGACGTTGGGTAGTCATGCAGACCTCCGGGAAAAATCTCAGCGGCCAGTCTACCGCAAGAGAGAGTGAAGCGTTTGCGTGCAGTCTGGGGCACTAGGTCACGGCCAGCGGCCATGACCTCCCCAAACAGGCTGTTTCAGCCCGGCGGCCAGTTCATCTGGCGCTGACCCAGCACATGCATATGGATGTGATAAACGGTCTGGCCGCCCATCTCGTTGCAGTTCATGACCACCCGAAACCCTTCCTCACAGCCCAGTTCCAGCGCCAGGCGTTGAGCCGTGAACAGGATATGGCCAGCCAGCGCCTTGTCGTCCTCGGTCAGGTCGTTCAGGGTGCGGACGGGTTTTTTCGGAATCACCAGAAAATGTACCGGCGCCTGCGGTGCGATATCGTGGAAGGCCAGAACCTGGTCATCCTCGTAGATGATGTTGGCAGGTATTTCTCTGTTGATGATCTTGGTGAACAGAGTATCCACAGCTGTTTCTCCCTTATTGATGTGCGGGTGAGTGTACCCAGGCGGTCAGCGCAGGCAATAGGCCTTGTTGATTGCGCCGGCGATCTTGCGCGTCAGCCAGCGCGGGCTCAGACGCGGGCTGAACGTCAGCCAGCGATTGCGTCGCCCGGGAATGATGATGGCTTTGTTTTTTTCCAGGGCGCGCACGGTGTACAGCGCGACTTCTTCGGGGCTCATCAGTTGCTGGCTGCGGTCGAGCCTGGCGGTGTCCATTTGTGCGGTGCCGAAGAATGCGGTGCGCGTGGGGCCGGGGCACAACACGGACACTTTGATGCCGCAGGTTTTGAGTTCTTCGCGCAAGCCTTCGGAGAAGTGCAGCACATAGGCCTTGCTGGCGTAATAGCTGCTCATCCACGGGCCGGGCTGGAATGCCGCGACGGACGCCACATTCAGAATCTGCCCGCCGCCCTGCAGTGCCATGGCGTTGCCCAATGCGTGACACAGGCGGGTGAGGGCGAGGATGTTGACTTCGATCAGGTCCTGCTCGGTCATCCAGTCCTGGGCCAGGAACGGCCCGCTGGTGCCGATGCCGGCGCAATTGACCAGCAGGTCGATCTGCCGCTCGCCTTCTTCCAGCTCCAGCAAAAAGCCGGACAAGCGCAGTGGCTCGCCCAGATCGCAGGCTCGAAACAGCACTTCGACGCCAAAGCGTTGAGTCAATTCCAGTGCAATGCTTTCCAACTGATCACGCTGGCGGGCCACCAGAATCAAGCTGCGGCCACGCCGCGCCAGGGCTTCGGCCAGGGCCAGGCCGATGCCGCTGGAGGCACCGGTGATCAGAGCGTAACGGGTCATGCCTTTCTCCATCGCAACGCCGCCGTGCCTGTGACGGAGGCGTCACAAGCGGCGGGCGTTTCTTTACTGTTCCGGAGAGTCTACAGGTTCGCCTGCATCGTCAGCACTTTGCGCGTCTTCATCCTCCATGATGACGCTCTGGTCGCCGGCTTCATCGGTGGTGATCGAACTGCTTTCATAGCTGCTGTCCATGTTGGCCTCGAGCTGATCCAGGTAGCCGTTCATGCCCAAGGTCACCACGATAGCCAGCATCACCGGAATGAACGCCAGCCACAGGGTCGCGAGGACTTTGACCGCGGTGGAGTTGCGCGGAGGCGGTGCGCCATATTGGTTGGCGCCTGCGTTACCTGGCAGTACCAGCATCAGCAGCGGGAACACGCTGTTGACCAGCGGCACCAGGTTGAGCAGGTACAGCCAGCCGGACCAGCCCAGGTCGTGCAGGCGCTGCACACCGATCTGCACGCTGACCACGACCAGTGCGACAAACAGCGCAAAACCCAGCACACCACCGAGAATGATGGCCGCTGTCGGCGAGGCGGTTGCCACGGCGAAACTGGCGGTGCTGATGATGCCGCCGGCCACCAGCATGGCGAGGGTCAGCACCAGCGTCCAGGCCAGGTAGCGCAGGCGCCCGATGCGACCATTGATGGTGAACACCTTCAGGTCGGCAAATTCCGGCAGGTCATCACCGACGGCGGCGCGTGGTGGCGCGTAGGGTGAAGTGGCCGGGCTGGAGAAGTCTTTAGAGCCGGTTTCATGGGTTTCAGCGAGGCTGAAGGCGACGGGTTGCTCGGCCTCGATGCGGGCATCGATCCCGGCGTTCTTCAGGGCGGTGAGGTAGGTCTCGGCATCGGCACGCGACAGGTCGCGTTTGAGCGCAACCGGGCGGCCGGTGAAGAGCTTCTCGATCGCAGCCACATCGCTCTTGAACAACTCGGCCAGATTCAGCTTGGCAGTGGTGCTTTCGACACCCGGGAGCAGGGCTCCGTCAAACACAATCTTGAAACGGTTGTCGCTCATGCGGGCATCCTTGTCAGTTGTAAGGGAAGGTGAGCCGGCCTGCTTTATCGGCGGGCCCGGCGAGTGTATCAGCGTGGCCAGCGCAACTGTGCGGCCTGCTCGCGCGCCGTGCGGTATTCGGCATCCAGGCGCGCAACGAGTTCATCGACGCCGGGCAGATCATTGATCTCGCCGACACCCTGGCCGGCGGACCATACGGTCTTCCAGGCCTTGGCCTCGTCGCTCAACGGCTTGAGCGTGGAGCCGCCTTTGCCTTGCAGGGCCGTGAGGTCGAAGCCGGCGTTTTCCAGGCTCTGGCGCATGAAGCTCGCGGGCACACCGGAAACAGCCGGAGTGTGCACGATGTCGGCGGCGTGTGATGTGAGCAGCATCTCTTTATAGGCATCCGGGGCTTGGCTTTCGGTGGTGCCGATAAAGCGTGTGCCGAGGTAGGCCAGGTCTGCGCCCAGCATTTGCGCGGCGAGCACTTCGTGCCCATGGTTGAGGCAGCCGGCCAGCAGCAGGGTTTTGTCGAAGAACTGACGAATTTCGGCAATCAGCGCGAAAGGACTCCAGGTGCCGGCATGGCCTCCGGCGCCTGCGGCCACGGCGATCAAACCATCGACACCTGCTTCGGCGGCCTTTTCGGCATGGCGCCGGGTGGTGACGTCGTGGAACACCAGGCCGCCGTAGCTGTGCACGGCGTCCACCAGCTCCTTTACCGCACCGAGGCTGGTGATGACGATGGGGACCTTGTGTTCGACGCAGATCGCGAGGTCGGCCTGCAGCCGTGGGTTGCTGTTGTGCACGATCAGGTTCACGGCGTACGGCGCGGGGTTATCCAACTGCGCCAGGCCCGCTTCTATTTCCTCCAGCCAGGCCTTGAAGCCGCTGCTTTCACGCTGGTTGAGCGCCGGGAAACTGCCGACCACCCCGTTGCGACAACACGCCAGTACCAGTTGCGGGTTGGAGATCAGGAACATCGGCGCTACCACCAGGGGCAGGTGCAGACGCTGTTCGAGCAGGGCGGGCAGTGACATTGGCGCAACTCCGAGTGATTGAAGTTAGAACGGTTTGACCACGACCAGAATTACGATGGCCAGCAACATCAGCACAGGCACTTCGTTGAACCAGCGATAAAACACGTGGCTGCGAGTGTTTTCACCACGAGCGAAGCGTTTTACCTGCGCGCCGCACATATGGTGATAGCCGATCAGCAGCACTACCAGGGTCAGCTTTGCGTGGATCCAGCCGCCGGATTGAAAGATGCCCGGGTTGAGGACGATCAGCCAGATGCCAAAGACCAGGGAGGCGATCATCGCCGGCCCCATGATGCCGCGGTACAACTTGCGCTCCATGACGCTGAAGCGTTCCTTGCTGACGGTGTCCTCGCTTTGAGCGTGGTAGACGAACAGGCGCGGCAGGTAGAACAGCCCGGCAAACCAGCAGACGATGCTGATGATGTGGAAGGCTTTGATCCATAGATAGAGCATTTCTAGTTATTCCCAGGTTCACGGTAGGGAAGATAGTAGTGGCTGATGCGCCCATACGTCACGTTGACGGTTGTCGCAGGGCGATACGACCCCTATTATCGACGGCTTTCCAGTGGTTCGTTGAGGGCAGGGTTATGGTCAAGGTCGGTATCGTCGGCGGCACGGGTTACACCGGTGTCGAATTGCTGCGTCTGTTGGCTCAGCATCCGCAGGCTGAGGTGGTGGTCATCACCTCTCGATCCGAGGCCGGCCTGGCCGTGGCCGATATGTACCCTAACCTGCGCGGCCATTACGACGGCCTGGCGTTCAGCGTGCCGGACGTCAAGACCCTGGGCGCCTGTGACGTGGTGTTTTTTGCCACCCCTCACGGGGTTGCCCATGCGTTGGCCGGCGAACTGCTGGCTGCCGGTACGAGGGTCATCGACCTCTCCGCCGACTTCCGCCTGCAGGACGCCGATGAATGGGCCAAGTGGTATGGCCAGCCGCACGGCGCGCCGCAGTTGCTGGAGGAGGCGGTGTATGGCCTGCCGGAAGTCAATCGTGAGCAGATCAAGCAAGCCCGCTTGATTGCGGTGCCAGGTTGCTACCCGACCGCAACCCAACTGGGCTTTCTGCCGTTGCTGGAAGCCGGGCTGGCCGACGCTTCGCGCCTGATCGCAGACTGCAAGTCGGGAGTGAGCGGCGCCGGTCGTGGAGCGGCGGTAGGTTCGCTGTACTCCGAGACCGCAGAAAGCATGAAGGCTTATGCCGTTAAAGGGCATCGTCATTTGCCGGAAATCCGCCAGGGCCTCTGCCGGGCAGCGGGCAAGGACGTGGGCCTGACCTTTGTGCCGCACCTCGCGCCGATGATTCGCGGTATTCATTCCACGCTGTACGCAACCGTGGTCGATCGCTCGGTCGATCTGCAGGCACTGTTTGAAAAGCGCTATGCCAATGAGCCGTTCGTCGATGTCATGCCGGCTGGCAGTCATCCGGAAACCCGCAGTGTGCGCGGTGCCAATGTGTGCCGGATTGCGGTACACCGTCCGCAGGATGGCGACCTGGTGGTGGTGCTGTCGGTGATCGACAATCTGGTCAAGGGGGCGTCGGGCCAGGCGGTGCAGAACATGAACATCCTGTTTGGTCTGGATGAGAAGCTGGGTCTTTCCCACGCGGGCATGTTGCCTTAAGGCTTTGCTGTAGATACGCAAAGGCCCGCTAATCGGGCCTTTTGTGTTTTTATGAGCGCGTTGCCGATTGATATACCGTAACAATAGTTGACCGCTTTTCTAGGAGAAGCGGATAATGCCGGTCATTACGCATATGACGGCGTTACGCCGGGAGATTATCAGCATGAGCGTTGAATCCTTCACCCCCACGGCTTTGCAATTTACCCACGGTGCTGCGCACAAGGTGAAGAGCCTGGTCGATGAAGAGGGTAATGATCGCTTGAAGCTGCGCGTATTTGTTACGGGCGGCGGTTGTTCAGGGTTTCAGTATGGTTTTACCTTCGATGAAGATGTGGCCGACGATGACACCATCGTCGAGCGCGAGGGCGTGAGCCTGGTCGTGGACCCGATGAGTTTCCAGTACCTGGCAGGTGCCGAAGTGGATTATCAGGAAGGTCTGGAAGGTTCGCGTTTCGTGATCAAGAACCCTAACGCGACCACGACCTGTGGTTGCGGTTCTTCGTTTTCGATCTGATCGATAACCGAGTCTGCATCGCGTACAAAAACGCCGCTTGGCTTTGATCGGCCAAGCGGCGTTTTGCTGTCTGTCGGTTTTGCGGAGCAGTCAGGCGGGGTAGATTGCGCCCAGTACTCGCAACCCACGGGCGCCGGTGACGCTCGGGCGATTGGCGGCGATGCCCTCCAGGCAGCAGTGGGCCAGCCAGGCGAACGCCATGGCCTCCACCCAGTCCGGGTCGACGCCATAGACGGCGGTGCTGCTGACCTGGGTGGCGGGAAGCAGGGCGGCCAGGCGCTTCATCAGCGTGGCGTTATGGGCGCCGCCGCCGCAGATCAGCAGGGTTTCGGTCTGATGTTGAGCTGCCTGCAGGGACTCGACAATGGTCAGAGCCGTCAGCTCCAGCAAAGTCGCCTGCACATCCTCGGGCTGGAAGGCGGGCAGCCGTGCCAGGTGTTGTTGCAACCATGGCAGGTTGAATACTTCTCGACCGGTACTTTTCGGGCCTCGGGTCAGGAAGAACGGATCGCTGAGCAGCGCGCTGAGTAGCGCTGGCTCTACCTTGCCACTGGCTGCCCATTGGCCGTCACGGTCAAAGTGCTCGCCTTGTTGCTGATGGATCCACGCATCCAGCAGCACGTTGCCCGGTCCGCAGTCGAAACCGGCTACAGGTTTGCCCGTCTCGATCAGGCTGAGGTTGCTGAAGCCTCCCACATTCAACACCGCACGGTTGCCGGTTCGTTCGCCAAACAGCGCTTCGTGGAACGCGGGTACGAGGGGCGCGCCCTGACCACCGGCGGCCACGTCACGGCTGCGGAAGTCGCTGACCACGGTGATGCCGGTGAGCTCGGTCAGCAGCGCCGGGTTGCCTATCTGTACGGAGAAGCCCCGTGCGGGTTCGTGACGAATGGTCTGGCCGTGGCTGCCAATCGCGCGAATATCCTGCGGCTTGAGGTTTTGCTGATCCAGCAATGCGTGGATGCCCTTAGCGGCAAGCTCCACCCAGTGCCGTTGGGCGATGGCCGAGCGGGCAATTTCGTCGGCGCCACTGGCGCACAGGCTGAGCAGCTCGGCGCGCAGGGTGTCCGGCATAGGGATGTAATGGGTGGCGATCAGGTTGATCGCCGAGTCCTGTTCGATCAGCGCGACGTCCAGGCCATCGAGGCTGGTTCCGGACATCACACCTATATAGCGCGGCATACCTTAACGCTTCGCCGAGGCGAGCAAGGTGGTGCGTTCCTGATCCATGCGCGCCATCAGTGGCTGGCTCTGCTGCATGAAACGCGCTCGCTCGGCCTTGGCGATCGGGTCGGCCATCGGCAGCTTCTGGCCCAATGGGTCGACGTGCACGCCGTTGACCTGGAATTCATAGTGCAAGTGCGGGCCGGTGGACAGGCCGGTAGTCCCTATGTAGCCAATCACCTGGCCCTGTTTGACCGAGCCGCCGGTCTTGACGCCTTTGGCGAAGCCTTGCATGTGGCCGTACAGGGTGCGGTAGGTGTTGCCGTGCTGGATGATCACGGTGTTGCCGTAGCCGCCACGACGCCCTGCCAGCAAGACCTTGCCGTCACCTGCCGCTTTGATGGGCGTGCCGCGGGGAGCCGCATAGTCGACACCTTTGTGCGCGCGAATCTTGTTCAGGATGGGATGCTTGCGACCCATCGAGAAGCGCGAGCTGATACGAGCGAAGTCCACCGGTGTGCGGATGAACGCCTTGCGCATACTGTTGCCATCGGCGGTGTAGTAGCTGCTGATGCCCTGTTTGTTGGTGTAGCGCACGGCGGTATAGGTTTTACCGCGGTTGGTAAAGCGTGCGGAGAGAATGTTGCCGGTGCCCACCACTTTGCCATTGGCGACTTTCTGCTCGTAGATCACGTCGAATTCGTCACCCTGGCGGATGTCCTGGGCGAAGTCGATGTCGTAGCCGAACACGCTGGCCATGTCCATCGTCATGCTGTGGGACAGGCCCGCGCGTGCCGCTGACTGCGATAGAGAGCTGTTGATCACGCCGTGCACGTAGGCAGAGCGCATCACTGGTTTGGTGGTAACTCGATTGAATGCAAAACCTTTGGCGCCTTTGCTCAGGCTGATGCTTTCCAGGTCGCTGAGAGCGGTGTGCAGGTTGTTCAACTGGCCGTCTGGAGTCAGTTCGAACTCAAGCTTCTGACCGCGCTTGAGTTGGGTGAATTGCTTGGCCTGTTTGTCTGTGGCCAATACCTCGCCAACGGTGGCGGAAGGAAGGCCGACCTTTTCGAACAGAGTGGAAAGCGTGTCGCCTTTGGCCACGATCACTTCGCGGTGTAGCGGGTTCTTGATGCTGTCTGCCGCAGGCTTTGCCTCGGCCTGCCGGGTATCTTCCGGGGTGTTTTCTATCTGGGCAAATGGCGATTCTGTCGGAACGTTTGTGGCTTGTTGCGCGCCGGAAGCGTCTTGATCTTGTGTCAGTTGATCAGCGGGACTTTCCAGCTCAAGGCTCAGGGAGGTTCGTTTGGCTTCTACGTCACTGGAAGGGAATACCAGGAGTGCCAGGCTAAGAAGGGCGGCGATACCACTTGCGGCGAGCAGGTGGGTCTTCGGGTAAAGCGGTGGCGCTTTAGACGGTTCAGTGGTCATAGGTAATTTTGACTTTGAAGATGAAATGGAAAAGATGAATGACATGATGAAGATGAAATAACTGTATAAAATATAACCAAATCATCTGTGGCGCAAGCTCGCGAACGCTGGGCTTGCTGAACGGTGTCCGTGCGCAGGGCAAAACTTGTAATTAGTCCCTGATCTTGTATGGTTGGTTCCCTTTTGAATCTGAGCCTTGCGGGTCTGTTATGAAGTCGGTTGAAGAGCAGCTAGCGCTGATAAAACGTGGTGCGGAAGAACTGTTGGTCGAGGCCGAGCTGATCGAAAAGCTCAAGCGTGGTCAACCCCTGCGTATCAAGGCTGGCTTTGATCCCACGGCGCCGGATCTGCACCTGGGTCATACCGTGCTTATTAACAAGCTGCGTCAGTTTCAGGAGCTGGGGCATCAGGTCATCTTCCTTATAGGTGACTTCACCGGGATGATCGGGGATCCGAGTGGCAAGAGCGCCACGCGCCCTCCGCTGACTCGCGAGCAGGTACTCGATAATGCCGAGACCTACAAGACTCAGGTGTTCAAGATTCTTGATCCGGCCAGGACCGAAGTTGCGTTCAACTCCACCTGGATGGATCAGATGGGGCCGGCGGACTTCATTCGCTTGACGTCCCAGTACACGGTGGCGCGCATGCTTGAACGCGATGATTTCGACAAGCGTTACTCCACCAATCAGCCTATTGCCATTCATGAGTTCCTTTACCCGTTGGTTCAAGGGTATGACTCGGTAGCGTTGCGCGCGGATGTTGAGCTGGGGGGTACCGATCAGAAGTTCAACCTGCTGATGGGGCGCGAGTTGCAGCGCGCGTATGGGCAGGAGGCTCAGTGCATTCTGACCATGCCGTTGCTGGAGGGGTTGGATGGTGTCAAGAAGATGTCCAAGTCCTTGGGTAACTATGTGGGTATTCAGGAAGCGCCAGGGGTGATGTATGGCAAGCTGGTGTCGATTCCGGATGCGCTGATGTGGCGCTACTTCGAGCTGTTGAGCTTCCGTTCCATGGATGAGATCAATGGGCTGCGGGCTGAAGTCGAGGCGGGCGCCAATCCACGGGATGTGAAGATCAAGCTGGCGGAGGAAATCGTTGCGCGGTTCCACGGTGATGAGGCTGCGGCCAATGCTCATCGTGCGGCAGGTAACCGCATGAAGGATGGCGAGCTGCCGGATGACCTGCCGGAGATCGAGTTGACTGCTGCAGAGGCGATGCCCGTGGCGGCTGTCCTTAATAAGGCAGGTTTGGTGAAGAACTCTGCGGTTGCGCGTGATCTGCTGGGGTCCGGTGGTGTGCGTATAGACGGTGAGGTTGTTGATCGCACCTTTATGTATGAGCTGGGCGCTACTCACGTTTGCCAGGCTGGAAAGAAGGCATTTGCGCGTATTACGCTCAAAGCCGAATAAACCTGAAATTAAGTGTTGACGGCGAATTATATCTGTCTATAATTCGCCCCACTTCCGGCGCAGTCGAAACGGAAAACTCCTTGGTAAACAAGTAGTTATGCAAGATTCGACAGCGAGTTGCTTCAGTTCATCGAAGTCCAGAAGAAGTTGATAGTGCGGTGT